>JALSLS010000173.1 GCA_026988195.1 Methylomonas sp. | reverse complement strand
ATTAGACGTAGCCGCATCTATCTCTCCTTAGATTATTCACACAATTAATTTGTGTAGGTCACGACGTGAGCTTAGCTTTTATGCTCAAGCTTATCAACTTTTGTTCATATTATAAATATGATTTTATTACAGTATTGCTTGCGATAAGTGGCTCTTCTCCGCTTTGTTGAGTCTAAATTACTCTTAAGAGTAAAACATAGACTGTGTATCAGGGAGTGAAGATTGTCTGATCTTAAGCTTAAAATACTCCTTAGATTCACATTCTAAATGCATAACTTGCAACCAGTAGAAAAAGCGACCAGTTACGTGTAATCTTCCGCTTTTTCTCCGCAAGAGATGTTAGCAATGAAAAATCACAAGCAACTGATCTATGAGCAACGATGCCAGATTCACGCATTAAATAAAACAGGAACATCATAAACGGATATAGCAATAATAGTTGGAGTGAGTTGTAGTGGTCTAATCACCTTCTTCGTAGAAGCTTGCAAAATACAACAATAATGATGTAGTCCATCTCTGTTGTTGGGCTTCGTGCCTCAGCGCCAACCTACGAAAACCTGCTATCGCAATTATTTTTGTTATTTATCTTTTTCAGCTTGAATCCGTGCTAATAATTCACTGGCAGGTTCATCGTCGGGGTCTTGCGGGACGAGTTCGCCACGAAAGGCTTTGGCGAGGATGGATTGGGTGAGTTTATCAGTGCGTTGTTTGGCGGCTTGGTAGTGTTGTTCTGCTTGGTCGGCGAGTTTGAATAAGGCTTCTACTCTTTTTACTATTTGTTTTTGTTCTTTGAGGCTGGGCAGATTACAAATGAAAGTTCTCATTTTCTTAATACCAAAGGCTGCTTGAGATGTTGAATTAGCTTGATTTTCAATCTGTTTCATTGTTAAAGGAGATGAAAGAAAATACATCAAGAATGCAGCTTTTACATCACTATTAGGCTGAATGAGAATTACATTTGCAGAAAGTGTGTAATCTATATTCATTGGTAAAACTGTTGGTTTGCCTAGAGTTCCAATTTTACCAAAAACAAAATTACCTTTTTTAAGGGTATATCTTTTGTTATGTTCAGATAAAATCTCTTTTGAAACTGCTTTGGGGTTAGCCCTGCATTGTTCTTTTAATTGGGGAACAGAGCAATGGGAAGCCGAAAATGTACTTTAGTCATCAAGACCCACTGAACCTTATTGACTAAGCAACACGTTAGGCATATGCTTTGGCATGTACTATAAAAACATTCTCTAAGAAAAATTATGCAAATAGAACGCCACATTAGTTTATTTAGAAATGGTCGCAATCAGGCGATTAGGATTCCACGTGAGTTTGAACTAGAAGGCAAAGAAGCCACTATTCGGAAAGAAGGTGATAAGCTAATTATTGAACCCATACGAAAAAAAGGATTAAGCGAAGTCTTATCGACACTCAAGCCTTTAGATAAAAACCTACACGACTTTACAGATAGTATTGATGATAGCTTGCTACCATTAGACCCAATTGAACTATGACTAAAAAGTACCGCTATCTACTCGATACCAATATCATTTCTGAACTTATCAAAAAACCACAAGGCACTGTTGCCCAAAAAATTATTGCCATCGGCGACGATAAAATCTGCACCAGCATCATAGTCGCATCTGAAATCAACTTTGGCGTAAAAAAGCGCCAATCAAAAAAGCTAAGCCAACAGGTAGACGCAATACTCTCAGCCATTGAAATACTCCCCTACCAAGCACCAGCAGATACCCACTACGCAAAACTAAGAGCAAGCCTAGAAAAAGCAGGAACACCTATAGGACCGAATGATATGCTAATCGCCGCCCATGCCCTGTCGCTTGACTTAACATTAGTGACAGCTAATGAAAGAGAGTTTTTGCGGGTGGATGGGTTGAAGGTTGAGAATTGGCTTGGGGGTTGAGTCTTTTAACTTTAAGCTACCCACAGTAATTAATTGATTAGAAAATGATATAATGAAAAATGAGAATAACAGACGAACAAATAGATAACTCTAACAAATCAATTTGCAAGATGATTGATAAGTTTGGTGCTGATGAAAGAGGCTTTCTATCTCAAAATATATTAGAAAAGTTAAGAACATTTGTTGAAGCAGTTGCAGTAAAGGCATCAGGGAATGATGAATATAGTTATAATATTTTTAAAAATAATGCAAAACCATATATCTTAACAAGAGCTAATTTAAAGTTCTTAGTAAGATTCCATAAATCTCTCCAAAAAACAGTTTCTCATTACCTTCCAGATGAAGGTAATTCTGAGAGGTTAATGCTGAAGTATTTTGAATACTTACTAAAGATTAAAGCTTTTTTAAAAAATGAATTTAATTTCTCTGTTTTAGAAAATATAGACAAGTTTCCAATTAATACTGATCCTGCTCTACAGGAGTATTATGAGAAAATTGTAGTTAGAATTAATCAACCAGAAGTAGCTAGGGTAAAAAGTGACTATAGGGACAGGTATTACATAAGGAAAATAAAACCATTTTTTGTTAATGAAGAAGTATATTATGAAATAACATTTACAGTTGCCAATGACAATGCAAGTAAATTTGATAGGGTAATTGCTTTTACAAAAAATGAAATTTCTTCAAATTATTCAGTTAAACTTTCTATTAGTAATGATGAAATAGAAATTCTTGGCAAGAAAATGCCAATTCAAATTATAGATGATTGGGAAATATCAATTCGTCCATGTGAGTTAAATAACTTTTCTAATATTTTTAGTAATAATTCTTCTATTTCCGCAGGTACTCTAGAATATCGGCAATTAATGGCACTACTTACAAAGCATGGCTTAAATTTAGTTGAAGTTATTGAGTTCCCAGATAAATATTATCAACGTTTTAAAGTTGCAGTAATTAGTGACGCAAAAGCAACCCATATTTTTGATCTTCTTGATAAAGTTCGTGAATTAATAATAAACAATAATTCTGGCAGTAATATTATTAGATATTTATTGTATAAACTTAATAATAAGATTATTAAGTTACAACTTAACAATGAGCCCTGTAAAGGCTTATCATACTTAAAACTTAAATGGGTGTCAAGTCCCGCTAGATCATAAACGTTCTTTTTAAATAATTCTGGCTTCTTTTTATACCATTCCTTTAATTTTTGTATGGGTGTTAAATGACCGATATTACGCTGGGGAATATGATAATTATA
>JALSLS010000172.1 GCA_026988195.1 Methylomonas sp. | reverse complement strand
TGTCACCCTCTGGGTGAGTGGTTTTTGGAGGTAATACCATGGCTCGGCTCAGGTGATTTAGGTACTTGGGATTATAACTCTATATTCAACTGATTTTTTTAGGTTTAATCATGTTTTCACACTTGCTTTTCTCTATTCTGAAGATAAAGGTAAAAAGACTCAGCTAATTCTTGAATTTTTATTTTGCTAGTGAACAACAGTTCACAGTTTATAGAAAAAACTTAAAACCTATTTGGAAAACAGCCAGCTAGTTCTTTTATACTATTCTTACCTGTATCGTACTTATTCAGAGCCCTTGGCAATAGGCAACTGAGGAACCGCAATTCCTATCCGTCGATTGTGAATAACAGTGGCTAAAAAGACCTAGGGTGAGTATTGTCTTTTACGACAGGTTTCAATAACACTGATTGAAATAGCAAAAACAAAGGATCCTTCTTCCGTTTGTGTTCCATAGCTAATTCGTCTTAAATATAACCCAATGACGGCGTGCTCGTTCAGCATCATTATTAGTTAAGGGCAAATGGGGGGGGCAATCTAAGACCCGAAAGATAGCCTCCCACTCATTGAGCATTTCTGTGGCCATTGCTTTGGTCTTTTTGTGAGTTGATTGTTCATTTCCTCATATAGGTGTCGGTAACTCTTGGTATCATAAAGTTGAAAGACTTATTTAGATTACGATAAAAAACCGATAGGCTGATATTGACTGCCTGGTAGAATGGTAGGCAAACCGTTTGCTATACCCAAATGGTTACTTAACAGTTCGGCATACACATCAGTAAAATTAATGGTATGAGCAAGAAACCTTTCCAGGTAAAGTTGGTCTGGCATGAGTCCAGGCCAGTCACCATGAATGCCACCATTGACCTGCCCCCCAATAACAAACCAAGTTGATGCGTTTCCATGATCGGTTCCTAAGCTAGCATTTTGCTTAGCGGTTCGTCCAAATTCTGATATTGTTAAGATAGTCACATCACTCATATGTGCGGTTCCTAGATCTTTATATAGAGCTTCAATTCCATTTGAAAAATCCTGTAGTTTTGTTGCCTGATCACCTTGAGCCCCTCCTTGATTTGCATGATGATCCCAGCCATCATTAGAGACCGTGGCTACTTCTAGTCCTACGTCTGATTTAATCAGTTGAGCAATATTTTTTAGTTGTTGACCATACAAAGTATCAGGGTAAACAGCATCATGTTCTGCCCTATAATTTGAGGCAGAAAACTCCTCTAAATTAGCGATGCTTTTTAGCGCTAAATTTCCATGTTTATATGACAAAAAACGGGCATGGTTTTCATTGTTCACTTGTTGATTAAAGATATTTTGTAAAGTATCGTTTTGAGAACTATTAGCTTGATTACTAAACGTTGATAAATCACTAAGTGTAACAACTGGATTAGTGCCTTGTAATGCATGTGCCAAAGAGCTAAAGCTTAAAGCACGTAATTCATTGCTATTTTGAGTGCTAGATAAATATCTATTGAGCCAGCCACTAGCTAATCTCTGATTAGGAACACCGCTTTCAATATAATCTTGACTGCTGAAGTGAGACCTGTTGGCATTTGAGTAGCCTACTGTAGGCAATACTGCTAGGTCACCTTGTTGAAAAATATCGTAAAGTCCAGTCATCGCAGGGTGCAATCCAAAAAAACCATCAAGATCTAATGCAGATTCAGGACTGCTACTGGGAGGAGCAATCGCAATATCAGGTCTTAAATTATAATACTCATCTTCACCGTGAGGAACAGCAGCATTCAGCCCGTCACATCCCCCACGCTGAAAGATGACTATTAACGTTTTTCCATTTGCTGCGTACGCATTTTTCATATTCGCTAGCATTGAGCCTCCAGCTATACAACTACGACCGATAATAGGCATCATGGCCATGCTACGTAAAAAGTTTCTTCTTTTCATAAGGGTTGTCCTTTATTGTAATTGATAAACTGGAAATTGCAGCATAAGAGCCATTAAGTTTCGAATCTTTTCCTCTGCATCAGAGCCATAAATATCAAATTTTTCAGTGTTATTGTTAGTTAAAATGGATAGTGCTTCATTCCGTTCAAGTTCAGAATAATCATGAGATAGGAGTAGTTCAGCTAAGTACCCTATCACGCCTTCAGCGGTCTCAATTCCTTCATTAACGAGGAATGTGCTCGGCTCTGATATATAGCTTACCCGGTTTAACGGTTTATTAAAGAGAATGCTGTTTGTAAGCTTCCAGCGTTGCATAATTTGATTTGAGTTAATTAAGTCCTTAGCTTTCTCTGGCCACCCTGTAGGTAAAGAATAATAAAATAGAGGCATTCCTAGGCCAGACAAATGAGCCCGGGTTTTTGAATAGTTGACCGATACTGGGAGTTGTCTATATAAACCAACAATAAATTCTAAGGGTGTTTTAACTTTATTATGGAAATTTAAGCTGTTAGAAAATGCCGTAGATTTAAATATTCCTTCCAGTACTAGAGCTATTTGGTTGTCATCATTAGTATGAGATAAAAAATCAGAAGCACATTGGTTGATACTACTCGATACAGGAGAATCAGAAACTAAGAGGGTTAATAATTTGGTACAGATAAATTGAGCGGTTGCTTCATGCTCTGCTAATAAATCGAGTACCATTTCACCTCCCAGAACACCTGAACCAGAAGGGATTTCAGTGCCAAGGACTATTTTTTCATTTTCATCATGACGTCTTCTTTCAAAGAAGAAAGGGCCGTTGTAAGTCCATCCCGTGAAAACACGGGCGACTTCAGCAATGTCTTGGCTAGTATAGGCATTGTCAACGCCTAAGGTGTGCAACTCCATTAATTCCCTTGCATAGTTCTCATTTGGTTCACTTTTGCGACTGTTTGCATTATCTAAATATTTCAGCATTGCAGGGCTTGTTGCACTAACTTGCAATAAATCCCTAAAATTACCTAAAGCATGCTGTCTAAAGAGGTTGTTTTCTTGTTCTTCATGGGCGGGATTTTTAACTTTACCTAAATCAGTATTGAAGTGGCTCTCCCAAAACTGTGTCATTATTTCTAATAATTGACGTTTACTTGATATCGCACGTGCAACTTGTGAAAAATGTAATTTTTGAAAAGGATCTGTTTCATTCGCAAGAATTTTGCTTAATTGCTGTTCAAATGCTGAGTCATCAATCAATTCAGGGTGTAACTGCTGAGAAATAAAATTATCA
>JALSLS010000171.1 GCA_026988195.1 Methylomonas sp. | reverse complement strand
GTCACCATTAAAAGTAAAATAGGGCAAGGCAGCACCGTTATTTTACGTTTTCCCTCCAAACCATCAGCTAAATAACAAAATTGTAATCTACTTGTTCGCTTTTTGTTGGCTTCCTTTGTTTAGAATAGTTTCTAACAACCCAACATTTGACCCCGTGTTCGACGGCTTAAATGTGAAAACTTTATATTAAGGAAACCATGCTTCATTTATCTTTAAATCAACCTGAATTAGTCTATGAATTAGCGGCAGAGCATGACAACCCTAATTGGGTAAAAGTTTTGCGAATCCTTAAAATGGATAAAACTTATCAATCTGCTGAAAAGTCATGGTACACAGATACTGATGGTATTAAATACCTAGACTTCCATACTGGTGAAGGTGTGGCAAGCCTTGGGCATAACCACCCAGTGGTTAAAAAAGCAATCACTGAAGTTTTAGAAAAAAACATCCCAGGGGGCATTCAAATTCAATACAACGCGCTTTCTGGAAGGTTAGCCAAGGAGATCACTAGCTTACTTCCAAAAAAATTAAACAAGGTGTTTTTCACTAACTCAGGCGCTGAAGCCGTTGAAACCGCACTTAAATTTGCACGCAGTTTTAGTAAAAAATCACGATTTATCTCCTGTGTTAATGCTTTTCATGGGCTTTCATTTGGTGCTTTATCAATCATTGGTGAAGACTATTTTAAAGAAGGCATCGGCCCATTATTACCCGGCTGTCAAACCGTCGAATTTGGGAATCTACAACAGCTAGAAGATGAATTTAAAAAAAATGATGTGGCTGTTTTTATCAGCGAAGCCATTCAAGGAAGAGAAGTGACCATTCCTGATCAGGATTATTTTATGGGTGTACAGCAATTGTGCAAAAAATATGAAGTTCTGTTTATTATGGATGAAATTCAAACAGGTTTAGGTAGAACAGGGAAAATGTTTGCTTTAGAACACTGGGGAGTGGAGCCTGATATGGTTTTAATCGCTAAAGCGCTCAGTGGCGGAATTGTGCCGGTCGGTGCGGTAATTTATACCGATGAAATCTATGCAAAAGTATTTAATAATTTACGCCGTAGTTATGTACATCACTCTACCTTTGGTCGAAACAGTTTGGCTATGGCGGCAGGTTTAGCTACTTTATCAGTTATTGAGGATGAAAACTTGCTAGAGCATGTGTCTCAAATGAGTCAAAAAATACACGATGCATTATTAACCTTCCAAGATAAATACGAAATAATCAAAGAAGTTAGAGTTCAAGGACTTATGATTGGCATAGAATTAGGTGCCCCACGATCAATTAAAATGCGTGTTAACTGGGAAATTATTCAAGCGGCCAGTCCAGGACTTTTTGCCCAATTAATTGTATTGCCGCTGATGGAAGAGCATCACATTATCGCTATGGTTTCAGGTGAAAATGATGTTATTAAGTTGCTACCGCCTCTTAACATCACTGCTGATGAGGTTGACTACTTTATTAATGCATTAGATCAGGTACTCAATGAAGTCCACTCTTCTCATAGTAAAAATTGGGCTAGACTACTTGATATCGTTAAATCGACATCGCATTCATCCATAAAATCCTATGTGAAATCAGCTCAAACATTGTTATTGGGTTAACAGAGGTAATTAAGATGAAAAAATGTTGTTTTGTCACTGGCGCGACAGGGTTCATAGCAAGCCATTTGGTTGACGGATTATTACAAGAAGGTTTTCAAGTACGCTGCCTAATACGTAAAAACTCAAATATTGATTACCTTAAACAACATAATATTGAGTTTGTGTACGGAGATCTTACTGATTTTGAATCGCTTAGAAAGGGCTTACAAGGATGCAACTACGTCTTTCATTGTGCTGGTTTTGTGAGTGATTGGGGAACCATTAATGAAATCAGACAAGTCAATGTAGAGGGTACTCGTCATTTATTAGAAGCTTCGCTTGAGCAGCCCTTTTGTCGATTTATCTATTTGAGTACAACCGATGTCTATGGACATACTAACCAAAAAAATGTCAGCGAACAACAACCTTATCCGGCAAAGTTTTGTAACTGGTATACACAAACAAAAATGGAAGCCGAATTAGAGGTTATGCGTTTCCATACGCGTTATCAACTGCCAGTGACCATTATTCGACCTGCAACTGTTTATGGCCCACGTTCCATTAATGTTATCGGGGAAATATCTAACGCTATTCAATCTGGACAAATGCTACTCATAAATAAAGGCCAAGCTAATGCTGGCTTATGTTATATCAGCAATCTGATTCACGCCATCATCCTAGCATCTGAAAGTGATGCCGCCATTGGTGAATGTTTTAATGTTGCGGATAAAAATAAGGTTAGCTGGAAGACATTTATTGATGACTTGGCAGGTCAATTAGGTGAGCAAAAAAAATACTATAACATGCCATACGGCCTTGCAATCGCTATAGGATGGCTTTTAGAAAGCGGCTATAGAGTAATACGCATGATAACAGGATTAAAGTTCCCCGCCCTTCTCTCTCGACAAGCTGTACATGTTATGGGAACAGAGCAGGATTTTAATACGGATAAAATTCAATCACTTTTAGGCTACCAACCCAAGGTAAATTATCAAACTGGGTTGAAAGAGACAGTGAACTGGATAAAAAAACTAAAAGTGGCTAATACCCCCTAAGGAACGAGGATTTAATAATACCCGAAAGTATGGCGCAGGGTTTTGGCTTCATAGGCGTGTTAGGAAAACAGGCGCATAGCGGGCTACGTAACTGTTTTTCTAGTATGCCTATGGAGCCAAAAGACAAGTCAGACTTGGGTATTATTGAATCCTCGTTCCTAAACTACGCATTTTATTGAATTATACCTCATATCATAAATTAGCGGCTCTTCAGGAAAAAAAGGAAACAAAACATGATAGAAATCATTCCCAACTGGCATCCATTGCTAGTCCACTTTACGGTAGGGTTATTAACAACTTCGGTGCTGTTCTACTTAGCATCGGCTGTTTTATCGCAGACAAATTCATGGAAACAACAATGGCTTAATATGGCCAACTGGTCATTATGGAGCGGTTGTGTATTTGCCATAGCCACGGCAATAGCTGGTTGGCTGGCTTATAACAGTGTTGCTCATGATAGTGCATCTCATGCAGCAATGACCCTACATAGAAATTGGGCCTTACCCACTGCTGCAATTTTTTTATTATTGGGGTTATGGGCAATTTTTATTGCTAGAAAAGATCGTC
>JALSLS010000170.1 GCA_026988195.1 Methylomonas sp. | reverse complement strand
GGGATAGTATCTTTGGCGACAATATGATGACTGTCGCGGCTATTGATAGGCTGGTACACCATGCGGATATTTATAAAATAGAAGGAGAAAGCTATCGAAGAAAACAAGCAGAAAAGTTAAATCAAAAGCGGACAAGTTAGTTGTCGCCAATCGGACAAGTTAGTTGACGTTTGATACGTGTTTTATGATGACGGTGTAGCAACTTATAAAGCACGCCGCCTAGTCTAGAGTCCGTCAATATCCACTGATAAATAGTCTCATGGCTCACCCGCATTTTGGGGCTACTGTACTCTCGTTTTAAGCGACCAGCGATGATGTCTGGTGATAATCCCTCGATGAGCTTCTTAATCACTAGGTCGTAGAGAGCTGCATGTAATTTACGTTTTTGTGTCCGTGGGTAGCGTTTACGAGTTTTTGCTAAATGCTCGGCACTCTCATACCAGTAGATCTGGTTAGTACTGTTTCTCTTGATCTCTCGACTGATACTGGAAGGGGATCTTGAAAGAAATTTAGCTATCGCTCGTATGCTATATTTTTCATAAAGCATTTTTACTATACAGAGGCGTTCTTCTACGCTTAAATGGGAATAAGACATCGTAAGGTTCCTTAACTTTAGGTTGTGGTGATTTAAAGTTAACAGGTTTCTTACGATGTCTTTCTATTTTTTATAGCCCTAGGTGTTGCACTTAGAACTTGAATTCAGCTCAACGCACTACCATTACTTATGACACGAAATTTTACGACGTTCTTCAATATCTAGTGATTTAACCTTATTATTAAATTTAAAGTCTTTTTTCAAAATCAATTCATTTTCTTTAGAGCTACCTTCACACAATACTTCTGAGTCACTTATTTCAATAACAAATACAGGCCTACTATCTACATTAATAGATGATGATAGTGCGTAGTTTTTTAAACCAGTAAAATCTTTAGACCATGAGTTTCCTAGGCTTTCCTGACCCTCATCTTCTCTGCCAATCCGATACAAAGTCAACATTTTCCCGTTTGATTTATAGGTTTGGGGAAATTTAGATAAATCAAAACGAAAACAGTTATAGTTTCCAGAAATAGTACCTGAGGTATACAACTTCAGAAGTATTTCTTTTTTAGAATTATCTTTCCAAATAGAGGTTATATCCTCTGCGTGGCAGGTTAAAAAATGTAGCAAAACTTCTAGATTTTCACCTTCCTCACTTGTATAAAAATCACTATTTAAGTCTTCTATAGATTTCAGAGTACTATTCAGGTATTGCTTTTCACTTGATGTTAAAAATAGATTTAAATGTTCAATATCAATAGCAATGAGATCAAACAGCTTTTCCAAAAATTGATTCATATACTTATCCATTTGCTAACACAATGTACTTTTCCCTCATTTTTTTGGCACTTTTGTACGAAGAGAAAATTTTATCTTAATGCTTGTGATTTATGCTTTTGCGTCGCAGACACCTAACGCCTTGCTAAGGGGCAAGCGGTTTAAAACTGCTAACCTAAAAATAAGATTATACCATCCGAAGTTACAAAACTAAAAAAGAAGCCCTGATTTAGCTTGTCCATTTTTTAAGCAACTTGTTATGCCTTTTTAATTTTTAAGAATGTAGTTCTTGAGATATTTTTTCAGACAAATATATTTTTAGTAATGACTGATACGGAACATCTCGTTTATTCGCTAATAATTTTAATTCTTCAATCATACTCTCAGGTAACCTAAGAGATATTTTTTTAGTTGAAGGTTTTAGTTTTGGTAACACAAGACTCTTTGCTTCTTTCCAGTCTAAATACTCCGTTGAGTCAGCTTTAGACCAGAATTCTTGTTCTTCAGTAACCGAACTAAATTTAGGTATTTTTTTCATTTTAATACACCTCTCTTTCTTTTTTACTCATGTCTCTAGCAGAGATAACACGAATTAAGTTTTTCCTGATGGTGAAAACAATAAAAAGTTTTCTTTCATCATCAGTTTTTCCTAGAGCGTAGTAACGAACTTCTATTTCAGAGTGCTTTTCATCGTTTTGAATAAGAAGAGGCTGATTAAAAAATATCTGTTCACATTCGGATTTTGTAACCTGGTGAGAAATCCAGTTTTTATCTGAATTTCCAGCATCCCATTGAAAACCAATACACTCTTTTATATTTTCTAGACTCATAGTTAATGTATACCATGAATATATACATTAATCAATTTTGACTGATTTCTGGGTTTACTAGCATAACGCCTCATTCAGCTGATCCACTGGAAAACTGGCACGAGGATTTTTAAAACTACAAAATTATAGCACAATCAGTTATATCCGAAGAAGACCTGCTTAAGTGGGTCAGATGCAATGACTTGTTAGCTTTTATTATATTCCGTAGTGTAATTCTCTATGGCAATTAGGGCATAGAGCAAGTGCATTATTAACTGAATCTTCTCCATCATTCGATAATTGCATAATGTGATGTACTTCGAGAAAAGGAGTATTATCTTTTGCTCTAATAAATGGCGCTGGATTGTTACATTTTTCACAAATACCATTTGCTCTCAAGAGTACCTCTGCCACAACATCTGGATTTCTAGAATATATGGTAATTGTGGTTTGAATTTTTTTAGGAATGAGGTTTGCGTTATTTAACCTATCGCCTCTTTTTTCTTTAGTGTCGTTAATTGATATATTAACCTCATGTTCAAATTTTCTTTGAATATCTTCAAAGGTCGTTGTTTCATCTTTTTCAGAGCCAAAGAGCAGTTTTTTTATTTCTTCTTCAGAATACTGTTTGCGTAATCCCCAAACTCCAGAATATAAACCATTAACAGGATAAAAAAGGTCTTCGTTTCCTTTGTATCCATCAGACTCTGATGATTTATCTTGTATTGTTCTTTGTATTATTTGTTTCCAGGATTTGGGAAGATTTGAACGAATACTTTTAACTTCAGCATAAATATCTTCATAACTAGCTGTTCCACCTAAGTTATTTAGTGCTTTTTCAATATCACTTGCCCATGTTGCCATAAATGTATCCTTTTAAAGTACACCTCCCCCCTTTTTGGCACTTTTGTACGAAGGGAAGTATTAATTTAATGCTTGTATTTTATGCTTTTGCGTCGCAGACAGCTAACGCCTTGCTAAAGGGCTTGCCGATTAAACCCGCAAACCGCAAAACAAAAATAATAACTCACCGAAGCTACAAAACGCAAATAGAAACCCTGAGTCGGCAAGTCCATTTTTGAGCAAATTGTTA
>JALSLS010000169.1 GCA_026988195.1 Methylomonas sp. | reverse complement strand
GGGGTGTCTAGAGCGAATTGAAACTTTTCAAGCCAATGATTGGTATCAATTAAAGCATAACCTTCATCACCATACCCCCCAAGACGACCGGCAAGTAACTCTCTTATTGTCTGGTTAGTATAGCCTGCATGATTAAACCCTTTCATTTCCTCTTTAGATGTGACTGGAAATCGTGCTTGTGCGTGTATTAAATTGTTACCAGCAAGAGGATCCGCTACACCTAGCGCAGAATCTGGTGTGCGTATTCCTGCAGCTCCTGAACCATTAGTCCCTGGTATTTTATCTAAGCTTTCAACTCGCCCATCATGGAATTGAAATTTATCCCAGATAACTGTATTAAATGTAGTTGGTGCATTTCTAGGAACCGGGGGGCCACCTTCAGGGTTATTGGCCGCATTATAGTTTGTACGCCCAACACCCAATAAATCAGGTGTATCGGATTCTACTCCAATTGGGAGTGATAAGTTATCGCCACCACCAAGAACGGGGTGGTGGCAAGCAACACAAGCAGAGTCATAATCACCGCCTAGCGTCTTAGAAAAGAATAAGTCCATACCCAACTGTGCTTGGGGGCTGCTAATACTGGGCACTACTCTATTGAGTAGTGGGTTGCCTGTTAAAGCATTTGATTGGATGATTCTTCTAAGGCGTCTATCTAGTCTTTTTGAATGCTGGTATCGGTGATGTTTTTTATATTGGTTATCATCCGTGTTGCTGGCTATAGCAGTGCTACTAACGTTCGCCATAGCTATCATTGATAGTGTTATTATTATTTTTTTCATTAGTGATCAGTCTCCTGAAAGGTGGGGTGTAATGCCTTTCAAAGATTAAAATCAATGAAAGGCTTAACTAATTTAGATAAAAGGCATAGTTAAAATATTTCAAAAAATAGTTATTTTGTAACAAGATGTAACAATTGCTTTAAAAGTCTATTTACCGGATTAAAACAAAGGTAGAATTTAACCTAGATAAATTAAAGAATAGGTGTTTGGTTAAATCACGACAATAAAATAAAGATTTTAGTTGTTGATGACGATGCCGAGATATGCTAACTACTTTGCCAATATCTTAACCAGCAGGGCTTTTATGTTGCATCAGTGGAAAATGGTATTGAGCTGGATGAATATCTTATATCTTCAACTGTCGATTTAATTATTCTTGATTTGATGTTACCTGGTGAAGATGGCCTGAGTATTGTTAAACGGCTAAATAGCACGATGCAGATACCGATTATTATGTTATCTGCCTGCGGTGAAGATGTTGATCGTATTATTGGCTTAGAAATAGGGGCTGATGAGTACCTGTATAGTTTCACCAATTTTTGGAACGGCTCCTAATAAATGATGAAGCTCCAGCAGGTGTCTGTATTTCGCTTCTTCTTGTTTTAAAATAGGTCTGACGGACATTAGATCCGGCTACATAAGGTTATCTCACATTTAACTGTGGAAAACTATACTTGTTTTTTATAGAGCTGTTCAATCAGAGTGTCAACATTATGATGGTTTTACTCTACAACTGTAGAATCAATTAGCCTTGATTAATCGCTTTTATTACCACTTTAATACCAAAACTATTTATGCTATCTTCTACCGTTCATACTCATGGTCTTAGTTATCTGATGATCTATATTCAAAATCGCCTTCATAAGGAAATTTACAAATGGGAAATATATTTCTACTTTCATTAACAGCATTATTTTTTACTCTCCAAGGAGAACAGGCCTATGCTAGCTCAGCATATGCTGAGCTAGTCGTTTTTGGCGACAGCCTGTCTGATTCTGGAAACGTTTTTGAATTAACCACTGGTAGTCCTGATCACTTACAAGATCCACCTTCCCCTCCATACTTTGACGGACGAGCAACAAATGGCCCAAATTGGATCGACTACTTCGCAGACCAACTTGGCATTCCCCGTCCCACAGCCTATTTACAGAGCGCCTCAGGTACAAATTATGCCTTTGCTGGCGCAGCAACAGGAGGTGGTGCTAGTACGCGATTCCCTTCCCCCACTTCCCCTCAAAACACACCATTAACAGTCGATAACGTCGGTACACAAATTGAATCTTTTTTAACAAATAATCAAAGTTTTCAACAAAACCAATTAGTGACGCTTTGGGCGGGGGCAGGAGACTTGAAAGGTATAACTGGACCAACAGATATTATAACAATTGTTGATAACCTCGAAAGTCACATAAGAACTCTTAATAATAATGGAGCTACAACCGTAGTGATACCTAATCAGCTAGATTCTGGGTTAGCTCCTTTCTTTGATTTCCCTAATACTCCAAATCCAGTAGCGATTTCTGGTGCTGTACAACTATTCAATAACCTACTTCACAATCGACTAACCTCCCTCTCTGAAGATCCTTTATTAGATATTAAAATCATAAATATCGATATGTTTTCCTTAATCCAGCAACAGCTGAATAATAATGAATTTATTAACGTTGAAAACTCCTGGCTTATTGATTTCAGCAAAGGAACTGCCGAGTCAAACAACCCTAATGATTATCTGTTTTTCGATGAAATTCACCCAACATCAAGAGCTCATAATCTGATTGCCAATAAGATTTTTTCCACTGTTTTCTCCATCCCTACTCCACCCACTATTTTTTTATTATTTGCTGGTTTTTTTATTTTAAATTTTCAACGTGTCAAGGCTTAAATCAAAAATACAAGATCGACTGCGGGTCAAACAGACAGGAGCAGGGGGCCAAGTGAGGGGGACGAGGATACCACTAGGCTGCTTTTAGGTCACTCTAAATTCCCCCCATGTTTTGGATATTACCACCATTGAAAAGTCCAGAGTATTGCCGGCATACAAATATTGCGGGAGATACTGGGATCACGATATTGGAGGCCAGAATTACGAATTTCCAGCTTTTCTCACAACATAAAACCTACAATGTAATATAAAGCCCCCAGCCACTCTGACTATATGCTCCTGTATTGTATGGCACCACAATCGCTAAATTTCTATCTAGTGCCTGACCGAAAAACAATATAATCATTGCAATACAAATACTTATGGTAAAATATGTGTTTGAAGATTCACCGCCATTAAATCCAGAATCACCCCAGAAATATTGCAACTCATTGATTTTAATAAACTGCTGTTCAAGCCGGACAAGGCTGGAACCAGAATATTCATCAAATTCCTGAAAACTTCACCACCTAGCAGCCCATGAGAACCGTCAAATCGCCACAAATGCAAATCGGTCAAACGGA
>JALSLS010000168.1 GCA_026988195.1 Methylomonas sp. | reverse complement strand
ACTGAAAATAAACCTGGAATAACGCGGGTAGCTGGAAAGTAAGCCTTAACTTCCTCTTGTGATAATTGATAAAAATGCTGACGCATTTTTTCAGAAATATAACTAATATCCCAAGCTTGTAATTGACTAATGTTAAGGTGTTGTTTTGAAAACTTTCTGAGATCTGAAAGGTCTTTACGTGCGTGCCGCCAAGATTTATCGGCTAAATTTTCAAGGAAATTAATCACTTCGCTTGTATCGTCCGCCATTTTAGTAGCTAGTGATAGCTCTGCGTAATTTTTAAAGCCTAATAGCTGCGCTTTTTCATGTCGTAGCGCTAAGGTTTGTTCCATAATGCTACTATTGTCCCATTCCCCTGCATTTTGGCCTAGTTCTGATGCCCGAGTGGCAAAAGCCGTGTAGTGTTCTTTTCTTAATTCACGGTTGTCTGCGTAAGTCATAACAGCAATGTAAGATGGAAACTGTAATGAAATAACCCAGCCATCTTTATTTTGACTTTTAGCCGCTTGTTTTGCTTGAGTTAACGCGCTTTCTGGCAAGCCAGCAAGTAAATCAATATCAGTTATATGTTTAGTCCATGCATTAGTTGCATCAAGTAAGTTTTCTTCATATTTACTTGATAGGTGAGATAGATCTTGACTAATTTTTTTGTAACGTTGTTGGTTTTTTTCTGATAAATCGATACCAGATAAACGGAAGTCTCTTAATGTATTCTGGATGGTTTTTTGTTGAGCGGTATCTAAATCTTTATAGCTTGAGCTACTTTCAATGTATTGGTACGCTTTAAATAATGCTTTATTTTGACCCATTTCAGTTGAATATTCGCTTAGTTTGGGTAAGCAAGCATTATAAGCATCACGTAATTCATCAGTATTGACAACTGAATTCATATGGCTAATGGGGGACCAAGCTTTATTGAGTTTGTTCTCTACATTTTCAATGGGATCTATTAAGTTTTCCCAGTTGTAATCAGTAGTTGCCTGTAATCTCTCTTCAACTATTGTACGGGCCTCAGTTAATAAAGTGTCAACTGCTGCTTCAATATGTACAGCTTTAATTTTTGAAAACTTAGGCAAGGTGGTGTTTTCTAATAATGGGTTGTTCATAATTAATAGAGGGGGGTTCGTTGAGGTTTGTTAATTTAGGGGGGGCTTTATAAATTGATAATAGTCATTCATGAATTAACAATTTAATAAGGAACGTGTATGGCATAACCTCCCGAAATTATAACGTAGGATTTTTGTTTCAGGTGGAATGATCTCATGAGGCGCATAGCAAGCTACGTAACGAATGAGATCATTCCATCTGGAGCAAAAAGACAAGTTAGAAATCGGGAAGTTGTTTCATGCACGTTCCTAAGTATGATATTTGATTGTTAAAGTACGTATTGGCTAAGGCTAAATTTATACAGCTACCCTTTATAAAATAAATTGTTAATGTGAGCTTAAAGTATAAGCCTTTTTTATCATATTGCTTTATGAATAGTGATAAAAGGACTTTAGTTATACGATAATTAGAAAAATATTACGATATAAATGAATGAGTATTGGATCTGGAGTTGGACAAGAAGGTGCGGAGTATTAATGTTGAACTAGCAACTTAAAGCGGGGGAGACCTTCATCCAAAATAGTAGAGTGGGTGGTTTTTCCCACCTTACAGTTTATAAACGGTTTCTTCTTAAATTCGTAGCCTAAAATCTGAAGCAATAGAGCAAATTTTTTGCTCTATTGCTAGTTTTCAGAGATCTATATAGCTATGAGGATAAAAGTTTAGCTAATTTAAAGCAATAGGTGGTTTGTTTCACCTACTGCTTATTTTTTTATGACTCAGAATCGTTTGATGGTGATGATTTTATGGGTTCTGGTTTTTGCACTTTGTTTTCTTCTGGTGCTTTTATAGCAGGTGTTTCTGGAGTGGCAGTTGTCTGGTTGGCTCTTTCTGCAAAATTATTTGCATAAGATCGTGTTTTTTTTGCATTGCCAGACTTTTCTTCTTGCGGTGTTACATGTTGTTGGTTTGATTGTTGTTTGGTTTGAGTGTCTTTATTATGCTCAGGCTTCTTGTAATTTTGGTTGCGAGGGCGTCTACGGTTATTAGAATTTCGTCTATTACTAGTTTTAGAGGTGTCCGCAGCGCTTTGCTGTTCAGTTGAAGCCGGTTGCTTGTCAGGTGTTTGTTTGTTTGTTGTAGCTTTTTCTACATTATCACCAGCCTGTTTTTTGGGGGTTTGACGAGTGTTTTTATTTTTACGGGGGCTACGGTTTTGATTGCTTCTTTCGCCTTCGCTATTACGGGTTCTATTATTCCTATTGCTATTATTCCTATTGCTATTATTGCGTGGTCTGTCACCTGATTTATTGGTCTTTTCAGGTGTAGAGTTACTGTCTGCTGGAGCCTTGCTTATATTTTCTTCAACATTCCCTACCAGTTTTTGCCAAAAGCGTTGTATTAGGCTAGCAGATGATTTTGGATTATGTGTTGGGGCAGGAGCATCGGGTAAAAATTCCTTGATAGCTGGTTTTTCAACGCTATGCGATGTTTTTTGTGCGTACTCAGGGACTGAAGTGGTTTCAGCTTTAAGTTGAAGGTGACTTGCTTTCTCATCATCAGCATCAGCCGATTTTATTCGTTCAATATCGTAGGCGGGTGTCTCTAGATGCTTGCTCGGTAGAATGACAACAGCTATTTTATGTAATGCTTCTAGCTCTTGTAATACAGCTCTTTTTTCATTTAACAGAAAAGTAGCACACTCAATAGGTAAGTGAGCAACAACCTTTTCAGTTCCTTTTTTCATGGCTTCTTCCTCTACAATTCGTAGCACAGAAAGAGCAACAGATTCGACATTACGAATTGATCCTTGCCCCTTACAGCGAGGACAGGTAAGTTGTGTTGAGTCACCTAAAGAAGGGCGTAACCTTTGCCTAGACATTTCCAGTAAACCAAAGCGAGAAATACGGCTAGTTTGGATACGTGCACGGTCAATTTTCATTGCGTCGCGTAACTGGTTTTCAACGGCCTTTTGGTTTCTATTCGCCATCATGTCAATAAAGTCAATAACGAAAAGTCCCCCTAAGTCACGTAGACGCAATTGACGTGCGATTTCATCTGCCGCTTCAAGGTTCGTATTTAAAGCGGTCTCTTCAATATCACTTCCTTTTGTCGCGCGAGCAGAGTTAATATCTATCGAGGTTAAGGCTTCAGTATAGTCAATAACAATTGATCCGCCTGA
>JALSLS010000167.1 GCA_026988195.1 Methylomonas sp. | reverse complement strand
CTATTCAGCATCTTTAGTGCAATGTTTTGTAGGAGCGTCCGCCCTCGGCGCGATTATAATAATGCTCTTTTCTCTAAAACTTTCAATTATCTTCGCGCCGAGGGCGGACGCTCCTACATTATCATTGTCTACTCACAAGCTGAATAGTTACTCTCTTAGAATGGGGCGCAGGTCTTTAGCCTGCATTTTAAAAGGCGGACTAAAGGTCGTGCCCCAAAGTTGCCGAGCTTATTTGTGTATATTTCTAACCCTAAAATTTATCAGTAAATTTAGGCGCTGATATACCAGGAATGCTGGGCAAATCGCCTCGACCATTACCCACTTTAAGCTGGGCTTTCATGCCTTTTTCCATATGTTGTGCAATATCACAATGCACTAGATAAGTAAAATGACTACTAGGGACTATAAATGTCCCCGTTTTTTTACCTTTACCATTTATTTCAATATGAAACATACCGTCTGGGTATAGGTATTTGGGTAGACCATGAATCATCCATTGGTGACGGATATCATCTTCATTGGTAAATTCAACAGTAATACGGCTACAGGGTTTAGCTTGCCACTGATGTTCGTTTAAGCCAAATACAGTGCCTGGGTAAGGTTTTGCATATTTAACCCCTGCTTTAACCTCTAAGGTAATATCTTCAGAAATAGCTTTACAGTCTTTGGGAAGCTTGTCTTTATTTTCATTCATTACCATGCCGGATTCATCCATGCGCATGTTAGCTCCACACATCATACCTTCCATTGCTTTATGGTTGTGAGTCTGTTGCTGAGTTTTCTGTTTAGTTAATTCTTTGCTGTTAAAGGCTGTATCAGCAGCTTGAACATCTGTATATAAGCTACTCACACTTAAACCGAGAGCAACTAATGTCCCTGTGGAAATTGATTTCAATGGCTTTTTATTCGGCATTATTTTTCTGTGTATTTTTTCTAATAAGAAATAGAGTGATAAGTAAAAGCAGGATTTGAAAAGCTATGATGACAATCTGCGTTATATTGGTTGAGCCATTATTGGTATCTTCTGAATCAATGGAGGAGGGGATGGTAACTTTACCAAACATTTTATTTTCATCAGATAAATTCCAGACGGGGTATTTTTTTTGGTAAAACTCTTTTGTAAAAAAAGGAGAAACATCAACGCCTTGTAGTTTTGGCATGCCGTTAGGCTCTAGAAAAGACTCAAAAACAACACTGCTAATATGGCCTCCTGGATAAATGCCATCCGTTGTTACTCCCGCTTCATTATGGTCATGAAAGGTCCATATCCCTGGCCCCATATTATTTAAACCATCATTACGGGCATATAATTCAAGGTCAACGCGCTGAGCTGGACCTAGGGTAAATACATCACGCTGAATACGGGCTTCAGGCGAAAGTTTTACACCATCAAAATGAGTCGCTTTAGGTTTAAACCCATGTGTATGCAAAGAAAGCTGCTGCTCTCCTGCATTAAAGACCCGTAATTTAACTTTCTCATCGGGTTTAATAACAATCAGTGATTCTCTTAAGGTATAAGGGAATGATTTACCGTTTAAAATAAAATAATCAGGTGATCTTTCGGTAATATTGTAATCACGATTATATGTTTTTGCTAATAGCCTTGAGTCATTACCCAGCTGAATCAAGTTGTGTAATTCTCTATCTATATCTTGGTATTGTAAGTCATACTCTTGAGAGTATTCATTTTTGACGGCAACGGAAGAGTGGCGAACAAAACCGGCGCCAACATTGAATGTTTGTACCCAATTATTAGGTTTGTTTTCTTCCACAATAAACATACCTATTAGCCCCATTAAAATATGAGTATGAGCTTGGACATGACAGTGATAAACCATTGTTCCCGTTTGTCTTGGTGTCATCTCATAAGAGAAAGTTTTCCCAGGTAAGGTGAGTTTATTGCTGATTTGTGGAACACCATCATTACCCTCTCCATTTTCCTTTTGGAAGGGATGGTCAACACCATGAAAGTGAATGCTATGAGGGAAGTAATGCGAGTTTTCAAGCGTAATAATTATTTTATCACCTTGTTCAACTCTGATTGAAGGGGAGGGCAGTCGTAATAAAGGGTTGGCCTTGGTACTGGCAAAACTTTTATTAGACATGCCTCGGCTTTTAGGAGCAAAGGCCCAAAACCCAGGTTGAATGCCCGGTGCAATGTCATAAGTCGTTATAGGCTCTTGTTGGTCAGGTGAGAAGCCATTAAGCTCAATAACTTCAAGACGAATATGAATTTCATCAGGATCACCATCTCCATCAATATCATTGGTTTTGATTAAAGTATCTGGTGATAATTGCGTTTGCATCATAGTTGCCATAGATACATTATTGGTACCTTTTACAAATGCGGCAATATTATAGGGATTATCGGGGGCGCAGACTGGGGAAGCGGCGATAAAGATATTTTCAACCTGCTGTTGTTTACGCCATTCTGGGTTTATATCTTTAGGACAGAAAGGTTCTACAAGCCCAAGAAAGGTGTCCTCTGTCACGGGAGCAGAAGGAAACTCTGCCATGGCAATAGAAGGTGAAAAAATAAATGTGAAAAAAGTAAAAAGAAGTCTATAAAGACGCATTAATATGTATCCTGAACAAAATTAAGAATGATTCAACTCAAAGTTAATGAGTAATTGAATACTCAGGCCAGAAAGTCCATGTCTGTGGGCGAGAGGGGTAAAACAAGTAACTCTTGAATATTAAAAATATAACTTTTTGATTTTGTAATTCTTTGGTTGCTGGCCGTAAACAGTCTAAGTCACTATTCAGCATCTTTAGCGAAATGCTTCGTAGGAGCGTCCGCCCTCGGCGCGAATTAAAAACAAAGGCTTATGCTTTAAAGAGCTAAAGAGCCTGTTATATTCGCGCCGAGGGCGGACGCTCCTACATTATTATTGCCTGTTCACAGGTATGAATATTAATGCCATCCACCATATTGCTTTGTTGGGTCACCCCGAAAACCTGTTGATGTTTTATTTGCATCGGGTACACCAACAGTTTCATCGGCTGCAATGGACATGTTCGAATGTGTATAGCCGCCTAATGACTTAGCTTTTTTAGCGATAAGTGTGGTTAAGTCGTTAATATCAAATTTGTTATAAGAGGCATAAATAACAATTGAAATAAGTTTGTTGGTATTGGCCTCAGAGGTATGAGACAAAGTAAGTGGCAATTCAGTTTTGGCGGGAATGGTCAAAGTATAATGGCCATTATTATCAACCTGCGTTGTTGCAATTAATTTATTATGGCTGTCTGTTGCTTTCACTGTGCCTGTACGTATGTTTCCTTTTTTATTACTGACTCTGCCAGAAATAAGGGTGTCTTTAGAATATTTTTGCACTACTTGTTGATTGCTCAAGTTTTGTTTTTTATCCGCATCGTTATTACAAGCATTTAAAAATAGACTGATGAGTAAGGTAAACAGTAACTTAGTAAATGTATTAGAAATATTCATAGTATCCTCGTTTTTGTTAAATTATACCATGTTCATTAGGTAAGGCTTATTTATGATTTAAGCTGTTGTAGGGCTCTTTTGTTGGTTTTTAGATAAAATTACATCTGACAAGTTTTATATGTATTTTTTGCTATACTTTCAATTTATAGCTCTCGTTAGATCCTACCCAAGTTGATGTAGGATGTGCTGAGGATAGGAAACGCATCGCATGCAGTTGGTGCGCTCCCTATCCTCAGCACATCCTACTTATTTGCTGCCAGTTGTCTTAGAGCTATCATTAATAATAGCAACCCAATAATAAAGGTATATAATGGCACAATCAGACTCACACCAACCTGACCTTGACTGGAGTCAAGTACGAGAAACAGTCAAGTTATTAACTGTTTCTGTTTCTCAAGTTGAATCTAATATGCATGCTGGAGACGAATCAGTTTCTACTTTAACAGAGTCCTTTACAGGAATTGTTGAGCATATGACGGCGATTAATGATTTGTTAAACACCTTGGAGCCAAGTGATACAAAATCTGAAGCGTTAGCGCATTGTCAGCAGACGAGTGATAAAATTCAAACTTCAATTATCGCATTTCAATTTTATGACCGGTTGCAGCAGTCTTTAACTCATGTTGCAAATGCCTTAAAAGGGTTGACAGAATTAGTCGAAAGTCCAGAGCGCTTATATAACCCTATGGAATGGAAAAAGTTTCAGGATGATATTCGTGAAAAATATACCATGGAGTCTGAAAAAATATTATTTGATGCTATTCTGCAAGGAAAAAGTATTGAAGAGGCTATTAAAATAGCCGCTAAAGCAGATGAAGAGGATGATGAAATTGAACTCTTTTGATTATGAATTAGGTAGATTTAAGTAAAAAAATCGTATGAAATATAAGTGTTTGTTTGTTGGGTTATCAGTGGTTTTTTTAAATGGGTGTAGTGAGTTTTATGGCTACCAACCCCCTGCACCCATATATGGTGAAGGAAAAACAACTAACCCCTATGCCATAAATCGCCCTATCCCCACTATAGTTGATTCAGCAGACACAACAGTAAAACCAACAGTTGAGCCAAAAAAAATAACGACAGTGAAAGGTAATTCAAGTTACCCAGAACAAAAGGTTGTTTTAAAGCGCATAGCACCACCGGCTATTTTAGCTTTAGTCTCTGAGGCTGATCGCAGTAGTAAAGCCGGAGATCTTGAGTCTGCAGTGGCAACTATTGAAAGAGCATTAAGAATAGACTCTAGAAACCCAGCTTTAACCTATAAACTTGCAAAGCTACGTCTTAAACAATCTAAGCCACGATTAGCAGAAGACTTGGCAAAAAAAGCCGCTATATTGGCAGTCAATGATAGAGAAATAAAAAAACAAAGCTGGTTATTAATTAGTGAAGCGCGACGGAGACAAAAAAAATACCTGGGTGCTAAAGAAGCTAAGCAAAAAGCTGATAGTTTATAAGGCAACTTGCCATCAATATTCCCCCAGCTTAAGTTTGACTGTTTCTCAATACTTGACGAAAAACTGTTGCATGATAGGCTACGCGACCCGACCCACTACACTAAAATATTTAATCAATGACTGAAATAGAATCCTTTTTTAGTGACGCAGGCTCTCTATCAAAAGTAATTCCAGGTTATTCACCTCGGGCATCCCAACTTGAGATGGCAGTTTCTATTGCTAACGCTATAGAAAAAAAGTCTAATTTAATTGCTGAAGCAGGAACGGGCACCGGAAAAACTTTTGCATACTTGGTTCCTGCCATTCTTTCTGGAAAGAAAGTGATTGTTTCAACAGGCACCAAAAATTTACAAGACCAGTTATTTAAGAAAGATTTGCCTATCATTCGAAAGGCAATCAAAACCCAGTTTCGATCTGCCTTATTAAAAGGTCGAGCTAATTATTTATGTACTTACCGCCTGGAAAATGCTGTCAACAGCAGTTTTGGGTTTAGTAAAGAAGATGCGGGAGCTTTGTCACGTATCAAAGCATGGTCTAAAAGGACTAATGTGGGAGACATATCAGAAATATCTGACGTAGAAGAGGGTGATCCTATTTGGGCGCAAGCAACCTCTAATATTGATAACTGTTTGGGGAAAGAGTGTAAGGACTACGCTGACTGTTTTTTGGTCAAGGCAAGAAAAAAAGCACAAGAATCTGACATTATTGTTGTTAATCATTACTTACTTTGCGCAGATTGGTCACTAAGGGAAACAGGGTTTGGTGAATTATTACCCAATGCTGATGTGGTTATTATTGATGAGGCTCATCAACTTTCGGAGATAGCTTCTAACTTTTTAGGTTTATCGTTAAGTGCTAAACAGTTAAATGAGTTAGCAACAGATACTTTAGTGGAGTATTTTAAAGATGCTAAAGATATGCCAAATTTGCGTACTGCGTGTGAAGATTTACAGTTTGAGGTTAAAGACCTGAGGCTTGCCTTTGGCATGGAGCTAAGGCGTGGGGACTGGAAAGACTTAGAAGAAAACCCTAAAATTTCAGCCGCTTTGGAGTCTGTTCACAAACAATTAGATCGGCTAGCAGAACAATTAGAATTAGCTTCTGTTCGTACAAAAGGGCTAGAAACCTGTTTTGACCGAGTAGAAGAGCAGGAAGCACTATTAGATAGTTTAATTAATGATGATAGTGGCAAGTGGATACGTTGGTATGAGACACATAGCAAATCATTTACCTTGAGTAAGACTCCTGTTGATATTGCGGCTGAATTTAAGTCATTTATGAAACAACATAAAGCTAGCTGGATTTTTACCTCAGCAACTTTAAGCGTTAATAATAATTTTAGCCACTTTTCAAAAGGCTTAGGCTTGTATGAGACAGAAAGTAAAAGCTGGGAAAGCCCTTTTGATTTTGAAGCTCAATCTTTATTTTATCATCCTAAAGGCTTACCCAAACCAACGGAATCAGATTTCACTGAAAAAATAGTTGAATTTGCACTGCCTGTATTAAAAGCCAGTAAAGGCCGTGCTTTTTTCTTGTTTACCAGCCATAGAGCATTAAAAATAGCAGCTGAATTACTGGCAGATAAAATTGATTACCCTTTGTTAATCCAAGGTACACGAGCAAAATCGGTATTATTAGATCAATTTAAACAACAAGGGAATGCCATCTTATTAGCAACCTCCAGTTTTTGGGAAGGGGTTGATGTTAGGGGGGATGCATTATCATGCGTTATTATCGATAAACTACCTTTTGCTTCACCAGGTGACCCAGTGTTAAAAGCACGATTAAATGCAATGGAAAAACAAGGACGCAACCCTTTTTTTGAATATCAATTGCCTACAGCAGTGATAGCCTTACGACAAGGTGTGGGGCGTTTAATACGCGATGTAAATGACAAAGGTGTATTAATGGTTTGTGATCCACGCTTATTAAAACGTGCTTACGGGCATATGTTTTTAAACAGTATGCCTGCGATGAAACGATCGCGAGAGATTGAAGATGTAAATGAATTTTTTCGTTTACTAAATCAAACTGAACAAAACAAGAAGCAGCAATCCGTGGAGCCAACCCAATGAAAATATTAGCGGTAGAAACTTCAACAGAAGCCTGTTCAGCTGCCTTGTATATTGATGGCGAGGTACACGAATATTTTGAAATAGCACCAAGAGAACATAGCAAATTAATTTTGCCAATGATTGACTCTCTAATGGCTGAAGCCGAATTAAAACCGCAACAGCTAGATGGGCTGGCATTTAGTCGAGGCCCTGGTTCATTCACTGGGGTCAGGATCTCTACTGGGGTTATTCAAGGCATTGCATTGGGTGCCGATTTACCTGTCGTCCCTGTTTCTACCTTAGCGGCTATTGCGCATCATTATTTAAAAACTTCAGAGTTTGAGTGTGCCTTTACCGCAATGGATGCGAGGATGGGGGAGATTTTTTGGGGGGTTTATAAAAAAAATCAGCAAGGTTATGCAGAATTGATAGGGGATGAAGCGGTTACTTTAGCTGAAAATATTATTTACCCTCAGCTACAAGGTATGGGGATTGGTTCAGGCTGGGGTGAATACCCAGAACAACTATCAAATTGTTTAGGTTCTTTATTACAAGGAATAGAAGCTAATCATTTACCTAGGGCTTCGGCTATAGTCGATTTAGGGGTTGAGGGCTTTGATAAAAATCAGGCTGTTGCTGTTGAGCAGGCTATGCCTGTTTATTTAAGAGATAAAGTAGCAAAAAAAGAATCAGAAAGATAGTCGCCGTTATTGAATCTTTAGTTCATAGGGTACAATAGCTGTTTTATCTGATAAAAGAGATATTTATCCAATGGCTCAGTATTTTGAAATTCATCCAGATAATCCACAGCGACGTTTAATCCACCAAGCTGTCGATATTTTAAAAAATGGCGGGGTGATTACCTTGCCAACGGATTCTTCTTACTCATTTGCATGTCATATTGGTGACAAAAAAGCATTGGATAAAATTAGACAGATTAGACAGTTAAGCGATAAACACGAGTTCACCTTGCTTTGTAAAGATCTAACCCAAGTGTCTAATTTTACTAAAATGAATAACGACACTTATCGACTTATTAAGGCTTTAACACCAGGTCCTTTTACGTTTATTTTAGATGCAACTAAAGAAGTACCTAAAAGACTGCAGAACCCAAAGAAAAAAACCATAGGGATACGTATTCCAGATAATATTGTTACCCAATTAATTGTTGATGAACTGGCTGAACCTTTGTGTTGCTCTACTTTAATCTTGCCGAATAAACAAGAGGCAGAGTCAGATGGTTATGAAATAAGAGAAAGGCTTGAAAAGGAACTCGAATTGATTATCGATTTTGGCATTATTGAACCACAGGAAACGACTATTATTAACTGTACAGAAAATACAATAGAAATTGTTCGTCAGGGTATTGGTATTGCTCCAATGCTAGAAAACTAAGGTGTTATTTTTATGATGGATGATTTAACATTAATTCAGCGCATTGTGGTTTGGATTTTACCGGTTATTTTTGCTATTACCGTGCATGAGGTAGCGCATGGTTGGGTTGCTAAAAAATTTGGTGACAATACTGCGTCGCAACTGGGCAGGCTTACATTAAACCCAATAAAGCATGTTGATTTGGTCGGCACTATTATTATCCCTGGGTTGTTATTAATCACTTCAGCTGGGTTTATTTTTGGCTGGGCTAAACCGGTTCCCGTTGATGCTAGGTATTTTAAAAACCCTAGAAGAGATATGGCTATTGTCGCTGTGGCGGGGCCAGTTGCAAATTTATTAATGGCAATCGCCTGGGCTATGGTGGTAAAACTAGGTGTTTCGCTCTCTATAGAAGGTGTTTCGTTACCTTTAATTTTGACAGGTATGGCAGGTATACAAATTAATCTGGTTTTAGCCTTGATCAATTTAATCCCTATTCCACCTTTGGATGGGAGCCGGATTGTAACTGGTTTTTTATCAAATAGGCTGGCATGGCAATATAATAAGCTGGAACGCTATGGCTTTTTTATCTTAATTGCCCTGTTGTGGACTGGAGGGTTGAGCTATATTTTGGGTTACCCATTAAACTATATGTTTAGATTGTTCGCTAGTTTGGCAGGAATGTAATCAGTGAGTGAATTACTGATTGAAAATACAGTAGAACCCGCTCAACAAATAGCCTTAGTTGATGGTACTCCCTATACTGAATTACCGGAAGATTTATATATCCCCCCCGATGCGCTTGAAGTGTTTCTGGATACTTTTGAAGGTCCTTTAGATTTATTACTGTATTTAATTAAGCGACAGAACCTAGATATTTTAAATATTCCAATCGCTAAAATCACCTCTCAATATGTCAAATATATTGAGATGATGAATGATTTGCATTTGGAATTAGCGGCTGAGTATTTATTAATGGCGGCTTTATTAGCTGAAATTAAGTCAAGAATGCTATTGCCTAGGCAAGCAGAAATTGAAGATGAAGAAGATGACCCAAGAGCATTTCTTATTAGAAAGTTGCAAGAATATGAATGTATTAAAAAAGCAGCCGAAGATATAGCGCTGTTACCTCGCTATGAACGTGATGTTTTTGATACACTAGTCGATGTTTCAGGTGTTGATATTGAACATCAACACCCTGATGTTGAATTAAAAGAAATGCTATTAGCATTTCAAGATGTGCTTACACGCGTAGAGCAACTTAGTCACCATATAATAACCAAAGAACCCCTATCAGTACGTGAAAGAATGGCAACCATTTTGGAAAAACTTAACAGGCCAGATAGCCTCCCTTTCTCAGCGCTATTTACAAGAGCAGAAGGACGGGGAGGGGTGGTTGTCTCATTTCTTGCCATCCTCGAACTCAGCAAAGAAGGATTCCTCGAAATTATTCAAGCAGAACCCTTCGAAGAAATACGAGTCAGAGCAAAAATCAGTTTCGAATGATAGTGTTGAAAACCTAGAAGCTAAACCTAAAAAAACCAGTAAACCAAGTGCGACAGCCAAACCAGAGGGTGCTGCAAAGGAAAAGCTAAAACAAGCGTTAACAGCTGAAGTGAAGCTGGAACTCAAGACAGAATTGGAACCCCAATTAAAGCATGAGGTAAAGCAAAGTTTAATTGCTGAAATTAGGCCGACTCTAAAATCTGGGCTTGAAGCTGAAGTAAGAACTGAGCTGACTAAAACCCTTAAAACTGATATTGAAGCAGAGCTTAAAAATGAGTTAAAAGGGCAGGTTGAAGAAGCGTTATTTCTTGAAATTGATCCTGAAATTAGAGCAGAGCTAACACAAAGTTTAGAGATAGAAATATCCGATGAGTTAGAAACAGCATTAGAACCCGAGATTAGAAAGCAATTAACGGATGAATTAACCAAGCAACTTAAGCCGGAAATAAATGAAACTCTAAGAGCTGAATTGGCTAAAAGACTTGAACCTGAAATTAGAGCTCAAGTACATGCAGAACTTGCTGAAACCCTTAGACCTGAAATTGAAAGTGATTTAAAGGTTGAGCTAAAACCAAAAGTTGAAGAAAAGTTAGTCACTGAGCTTGACCCTAAATTAAGAGCCAAGTTGGTTGCTGACTTGAAGGCTAAAATAGAGGCTGATTTAACAATTAAGTTAAATGAAAAGCTAGCACCTGAAATTAAAGCTGAAGTAGAGGCTAAACTCACTAAAAGCTTGAAATCTGAGGTGGAAGCCCAGTTAAAAATTGAGTTGAAGGCACAAGTTGAGGAACAATTATTTCTTGAAATTGACCCTCAAATTAGAGCAGAGCTAACACAAAGTTTAGAAATAGAAATAACGGATGAGTTAGAAACAGCATTAGAACCCGAGATTAGAAAGCAATTAACGGATGAATTAACCAAGCAACTTGAGCCAGAAATAAATGAAAGTTTAAGAGCTGATTTGCTCGCAAAACTTGAGCCTGAAATTAGCGCTGAAATACATTCAGAACTAACTAACAGCCTTAAACCTAATGTTGAGCTTGTTTTAAAGCATCAGTTAAAGGGAAAGGTTGAACAAAGCTTATTAGATGAACTGACTCCTCAATTAAGAGCAGAGCTTATTACCGAGTTAAAGCCTAAAGTCGAGCTTGATTTAAAGCAGGAATTAAATAAAAGGCTTGAGCCTGAAATTAGAGCTGAAGTACAGTTAGAACTTATTAATAGCCTTAAACCTGATATTGAAGCTGAACTAAAACAACAGTTAAGAGCAAAAGTTGAAGAACAGTTGTTTCTTGAGCTGAATTCAGAGGTAAGGGAAGCGTTAACGCAAAGCTTAGAGCTAGAAATAACGGATGAGCTAGAAACAACTTTAGAACCAGAAATCAGGCGTGAGTTGAGTATTGCATTAAAAGAACAGCTTGAACCTGATATTGCTGCTGATTTAGAGACCCAAATACGCTTAGAATTATTGAAAAGTATGAGGTCAGAAGTTGAGGAAACTTTAAGAAAAGAGTTAACAGAGCCTGTGAAGCAGGATTTATTTGTAACGCTTAAACCTGAGTTAGAGGTTGTAATGAAGGCTAAATTAAAGGCGCAATTAGCAGCGAAAATGGCTGGAAACCAACCGATAAATGAACAGCAATTAGCAATAGAAGGTCTTGACTTAAACGCATTAACATCCCCTGATATGGACACAAAACAAATTGTAGAGGCTATTTTGTTTGCTGCAGACAAGCCAATGTCTATTAAACAAGTACAATTAGTCTACCCTGAGCTTGAGCGACCTGAGTTAAAGTCGATACAGGCTGCTGTTGATTCTATTATTGAAGACTACCACCCTAGACCTGTAGGGTTAAAAAAATTAGCGAGTGGCTATCGATTTCAAGTAAAAGATGGTTACTCATATTGGGTATCTCGGTTATTTGAAGAAAAACCCCCTAAATACTCCCGTGCTTTATTAGAGACTATCGCTATCATTGCTTATCGTCAGCCGGTTACTCGGGGCGATATAGAGGATATCCGTGGAGTCAGTGTAAGTTCTAATATTATTAGAACTTTACTAGATAGAGAGTGGGTACGGATTATTGGACATAAAGAAGTGCCAGGTCGTCCTGCTTTATATGGCACAACAAAAGATTTTTTAAATTATTTTAATTTGTCATCATTAGAGCATTTACCTACATTAGAAGAAATTAAAGATTTAGATTTTTCTTCAGGCGTAACAATGAATACTGAAGTCAAAGAAAAAGTAAGCAAGGAACCATTAAGTGAAGAGCAAACAAGTGAAAAACAACAAATCATCCAACCCACCTCAGAAACCAGACACTAAACCGAGTGGTGTAAAAGTAGAAACCACAGGAACGACTGGAGAGCGAATCCAAAAAGTGCTTGCAAGAGGGGGGTTAGGGTCAAGGCGAGAAGTAGAGCGCTGGATTAGTGAAGGTCGAATCAGTGTTAATGGGGTAAAGGTTACGCCTGGGTTGCATCTTGTTTCAGGTGACGTTGTTCATGTTAATGGTCGCATTGTAAATTGGGAAAAGTATATTGAGCAGGTGACCAGGGTCTTAGTGTATAACAAGCCTACAGGTGAAGTGGTTACCAGAAGAGACCCACAAGGTCGCCCCGTGGTGTTTTCAAGGTTACCAAAGTTAGATGTGGGACGCTGGATTTCAGTCGGTAGGCTAGATATTAATACCTCAGGTTTATTATTACTTACTAATAATGGTGAGCTTGCCAATCGCCTTATGCACCCATCGCAAGAACTGGATAGGGAGTATGCGGTACGAATTTTAGGTGATGTGTCTGAAGACATGATTAAGTTATTAAAAGAAGGTGTTGAGCTGGAAGATGGTAAGGCACACTTTAATGATATTCAATTTTTCTCGGGTGAAGGTGCAAATAAATGGTTTCATGTCGTCGTTAAAGAAGGCCGAAACCGTTTGGTACGTAGATTGTGGGAATCTCAAGGTGTAACTGTAAGCCGGTTAATGAGAGTAAGGTACGGACCTTCTATTTTGCCTACCAATGTCAGGGCAAAGGATTGTTACGAGCTAAATAATAAAGAGTTAGCTATCTTAATGGAGTTTGTAGGAATGCAAGCAGAAAAATCATTAAAGCCAGCGTTAAGACAAGGAAGAAGCAACCGCTAATCGTAACCGTTCAGTCTAAATAAAACTTGTAGGATATGCTGAGGAACGAAGCGCATCAATAGCCGCGATGCGCCTCCTGCGTCGGCACATCCTATAAAGTTGATATCTACACTGGAGGCGGGTCTTTTCTTTTGACCTCCCCCTTTGAAAAAGGTCGCAATCGGCTCCTGCCTAATGCGACACTACTACATCCATGTACAATGGGGGATTGAGGGGGATTTTATAAAAATATAACATGTTGATATTAAACGTCTTGTTTTTATAATAAATCTCCCCAATGCCTCTTTTGCAAAGAGGTGAGCTAAAAGCTAATGCTTTCAGAGCCTTTAAAGATCCGCTTTCGAAAAAGTGTAAACCAAGTAATGAAGAGTGCTGAATTTTATGTTAAAGAAATCAATTGATGTTGATGTCCTCTGTGTTGGTCATGCTTGTTATGATTTGGTTTTTTCGGTTGCTAAACACCCAGAAAGTGATGAAAAAATATTTGCAGATAATTTAGTCTCATCTGGCGGTGGACCCGCTGCAAATGCCGCTATTGCTGTTTCAAAGCTTGGCTTAAAAGCAGCCTTTGCAGGGTATTTAGGGCAAGACCTTTATGGTGAAATGCATCACCAAGAGTTTGTCGACCATCAAGTTGATACTCAACTTGTTTTCAGAGGTGTGTCTCCCACACCTTTATCAACGGTTCTAGTCAAACCTGATGGAAAACGAGCCTTAGTTAACTATAAAGGTTCAACTAAAGCATTGGCAGAAAATACCATAGATTTTACCAGAGTTAAAGCAAAAGCAATTTTACTGGATGGGCATGAGCCACATATATCATTAAAGTTAGCTAAGTTGGCACGAAGCCTTAATATTCCAACCATCTTAGATGCGGGTTCTTTACATGAAGGCACTGAAAAGTTAATGGATCAAGTGGATTATTTAGTTGCCTCAGAGAAATTTGCCTGTCAGTTCGGAGGTGATGTAACAACAGCATTAAGTTATTTTTCAAAAATGTCGCCTGCAAGCGTCATTACTTTAGGGGAAAAGGGTTTAATTTGGCAATTTGGTGAGCAAAAAGGTGAGCTAGCGGCTATTAAAGCGGATATATGTGATACCACAGGCGCTGGCGATGCTTTTCATGGAGCCTTTGCTGCAGCTATTGCAAATAACCTAGAGTGGCCAGATGTGCTTAGGTATTCCAGTGTGGCTGGGACATTATGTTGTACCAAAATGGGGGCAAGGCAAGGCTTGCCTTCTAAGCAGGAGCATAGTGAGTTATTGGGTTTCTATCAATAAAGTAGGTTATATGACTTATTTAAAATGAGTTATATAACATAGTTTAATTAAAACCCGCTATTTTTGGTTTTGTTGTTAATTTGTAAGTTATTGTTGCTAAAAAGCAAACAAATAATGGAATAGAACCTGCTTATTTTAAACCCTCAATTTATGCAATTTATTAGGGGATAAAATTGAAAACAAAAATAAGTATTGCTATTGCAGCGATAGTCGCAATTCCGGTGCAAGTATCTGCAGAACATGAGCATTTGCCAACGATTGTTGTGGAAGGCAGTGCCATGCGTTCTGGAACATTTGGTACTGCACCAGATTCTTCAGGCTTAAAAGATACCGCATCTTTATTAAAACGTGTACCGGGTGCTAATGTTAATAGAAATGGACCATTAACAGGTATTGCTTCCTATAGAGGTATGTTTGGTAACCGTATTAATATTTCTATTGATGGGGCAAATATGAAAGAAGTGGGGCCAAATAGTATGGATCCCCCATTAAGTCATATACCTGCACCTCTTACTGGGAAATTAACCGTTCATAGAGGTATTGCACCCGTTAGTAGCGGTATTGAGACCTTCGGTGGCTCTATGCATGTAGAATCTAAAAAAGGTCGATTTGCTGAGGGTGATGGAATAGAAACTAGCGGTACTGCTTCTATGGGGTATGGTTCAGTTGATGACGGTCACTTTGGTGCTTTATTGGGTGCTGTGGCTAATAAAAATCACAAATTATATTTAAGTGGTAGTAAAGAACAAGGCCGCGATTACAAAATAAAAGATAACCAAAAGCAAGAGAACACTCGTTATGACCGTGAAGCGTTTACAACAGGTTATGGCTATCAGCGAGAAGGCCATGAGTTTGGTATAAATTACAGTAACAATAACACTGGACATACTGGAACACCAGCACTGCCTATGGATATTGAGTATGTGAAAGGTGGTTTATACGATGCCAATTACAGCTGGGATTTAGGGGATGGTTATAAGCTAAAGACCAATATTTTTTATCAAAAGATGCGTCATCTAATGAGTAATACTGTTATGCGTAATGGCGGCACTACCATGATGGATGCAATAAATAATCGGACAGAAGTTGAGGCTGGTGGGATAGATATAGGTGTTGATATGCCTTTGTTTGATGGTATCTTGACAGTTGGTATTAATGGTGACCAAGCTAACCATGATGCAAATAGTAGAATGATCGATACAAGTACTAATAATGGTGGTGCAGGTGCGGGTGCCGTTATGAATACTAACTTTTTTAATAGGGTTGAAAGAGATCGCTATAGTATTTTTACAGAGTGGACAGGAGATGTTGCTGAAAATTTAGTTTTGGATTTAGGAGTGAGGTTTGCACGCACTTGGTCTGATGCCGGTATGGTTTCTACCCAAATGAATGGAATGAACAATACTGCAACTAATGCTGATGCTGTGGCTTTTAACGCAGCCGATAGAAGTCGTAATTTTAATGAAGTTGATTTGGCAGTGGTGTTGCGACATGCAGTTTCTTCTTCTTTAGATGTCGAGGTTGGCTTGGCTAGAAAAAACCGAGCTCCAACTTATCAAGAATTGTATTTATGGACAGAAAATAAAGCAACAGGCGGTTTTGCAGATGGTAAAACCTATATCGGTGATTTAAATTTAGATCATGAAACGGCCTACCAATTTGATTTAGGTTTTGATTGGCATACTGATAATGCTTATGTAGCGCCAAGATTCTTTTATCATTACGTAGATGATTATATCCAAGGGACTGCAACTACCAAGGCGCTAACATACGGAGCTGATACATTACAGTGGAGTAATATACAAGCTCAATTATATGGAGTCGATTTAGAAGCTGGTTACACATTAACTGATAACTGGCGTGTAGATGCTGGCTTAAATTATGTTCGAGGTGAACGCGTTAATTCACCAACTGGTGATTCTGATTTATATCGTATAGCCCCTCTAAATGGACGCGTTCAGGCAACTTATGAGCAACATGGTTGGATGGGCGCTATTGAAGGGGTTTTCTATGCAGATCAGGGTGATGTGGCTGGGTATAATGATGAACAAAAAACCAAAGGTTATATGTTGCTGAACCTACGTGGTAAATATGAGCCTTATCATGGTGTTGTCATTGGAACAGGGATTGAAAATGTAATAGGAAGTCAGTACTTTGATCATTTAGGTGGATATACTAACCACACTATTGCAAATGGCCGGGTCGCATCACCAGGCCGTAATATCTATGCAACTTTAAGTTACAACTGGTAAGTGCAAGACACAGGTCTTTAGCCTCATTGCCATTAAGTTAAGCAATTTTTGTAGGGTGTGCTGACGACAGGAAGCGCATCAGCTGTAAACGATGCGCTTCCTGTCGTCAGCACATCCTACCTGTTATCTTAACTTAATGGGATTGGTCTTTAGCCTGTAATTTAAAAGTCTGATAAAAAAAGCGCGGTTAACCGCGCTTTTTTTGTTTTGTAGACTCCTAAATATAGAGAAAATCTGTTAAAATCAAGCCATTATAATTTAGATAAGGCTTAATAATGCTAGAGCAATACCGCAAACATGTTGCAGAACGTGCTGCTGATGGGGTCGTTCCTCAACCTTTAAATGCTGAACAAGTCTCAGCGTTAGTTGAACTGATTAAACAGCCTCCCGCAGGTGAAGACGATTTTATCCTTGATTTGTTGGTTAATCGTATTCCAGCTGGCGTAGATGAAGCCGCTTATGTTAAAGCAGGGTTCCTTGCTGCTGTTGCTAAAAGTGAGGTGAAGTCGCCTATTTTAGATGCTGCAAAAGCTACTGAGCTACTTGGAACAATGCTTGGTGGTTATAATATTGCGCCTTTAATCGATTTATTAGATAACGATGAGTTGGCTCCTATTGTGGTTAAAGCCTTATCTCATACTTTATTAGTCTTTGATGCTTTTCATGATGTTAAAGAAAAAGCCGATGCGGGTAATGATTTTGCCAAAAAAATCATCCAATCTTGGGCAGAAGCTGAATGGTTTACCAGTAAGCCAAAAGTAGCAGAAAAACTGACGGTTAGTGTTTTTAAAGTGACAGGTGAAACTAATACAGATGATTTGTCACCTGCACCTGATGCTTGGTCGCGGCCTGATATTCCATTACATGCTAAAGCCATGTTGAAAATTCCTAGAGATGGAATAACTAACGCGGAACAACAAATTGAAGCGTTAAAACAACAAGGTTTTCCTGTCGCTTATGTCGGTGATGTCGTCGGCACAGGGTCATCACGTAAATCGGCGACTAATTCAGTCTTATGGTATATGGGTAATGATATTCCTTATGTGCCTAATAAACGGAGTGGAGGTGTTTGTATAGGTGGAAAAATTGCCCCTATTTTTTTTAACACCATGGAAGATTCAGGCGCTTTACCTTTTGAATGTGATGTAGAAAACCTAGCAATGGGAGATGTCATTGATATTTTTCCCTACCAAGGTTTAGTTAAGCGTCATGATAGTGACGAAGTGATTTCTGAATTCTCATTAAAAACCAATGTAATTTTAGATGAGGTCCGTGCCGGTGGGCGCATTCCGCTCATTATTGGACGTGGTTTAACAGATAGAGCTAGAGAGTCTTTAGGTTTGCCTGCATCCGATGTATTTGAAAGGCCTGCTGATAAAGTCGCAAGTAATAAAGGCTATACTTTAGCGCAAAAAATAGTCGGTAAAGCTTGTGGGGTTGATGGTGTAAGACCGGATACTTATTGCGAGCCTAAAATGACGACTGTAGGTTCACAAGATACTACGGGGCCAATGACCCGTGATGAATTAAAAGATTTAGCTTGCTTAGGTTTTTCTGCTGACCTTGTGATGCAATCTTTTTGTCATACGGCTGCTTATCCAAAGCCCATTGATGTTGAAATGCAACATACCTTACCTGATTTTATTATGAATCGGGGCGGAGTGGCTTTACGTCCTGGTGACGGCATTATCCATTCCTGGTTAAACCGTATGTTATTGCCTGATACTGTCGGCACGGGGGGGGATTCGCATACACGGTTCCCCATAGGAATATCCTTTCCAGCAGGTTCTGGTTTAGTGGCCTTTGCAGCGGCAACAGGGGTTATGCCTTTGGATATGCCTGAATCAGTTTTAGTACGCTTTAAAGGTGAAATGCAACCAGGTATCACTTTACGTGACTTAGTTAATGCTATTCCTTTAAAAGCAATTGAAAAAGGCTTATTAACCGTTGAAAAGAAAGGTAAGAAAAATGTCTTTTCGGGTCGTATTTTAGAAATTGAAGGTTTGCCCGATTTAAAAGTAGAACAGGCTTTTGAATTATCTGATGCCTCAGCAGAAAGGTCAGCGGCAGGGTGTACTATTCGATTAGATGAAGCGCCTATTCGTGAATATATTAATTCAAATATTACTCTATTGAAATGGATGGTGACGGAAGGCTATGGTGATGTACGAACCATAAACCGTCGAATTGAACAAATGCAAGCATGGCTAGAAAAACCAGAATTAATGTCGCCTGATGCCGATGCTGAATATTTTGAAGTGATAGAAATTGATCTGAACGAGATTAAAGAACCTATTATGGCTTGCCCAAATGATCCTGATGATGTGAAAACATTGTCCGAGTTGGCTGGAACAAAAATTGATGAAGTGTTCCTAGGTTCATGTATGACTAATATTGGTCATTTTCGTGCAGCGGGTAAGTTGCTTGAAAAGCATCAAGGAGATTTACCCACACAACTTTGGGTGTCTGCACCGACAAAAATGGATCAAGATAAGCTTACTGAAGAAGGCTACTACGATACCTTTGAAAAATCAGGCGCTCGATTAGAAATGCCAGGCTGTTCATTATGTATGGGGAACCAAGCGCGTGTAGCGGATAATGCAACAGTTGTTTCAACCTCAACGCGTAACTTTCCTAATCGTTTAGGTAATAATGCTAATGTTTATTTAAGCTCAGCTGAATTAGCCGCAGTTTGCTCAATCATGGGTAAAATTCCAACATTTGCAGAATATATGGCCTATTATCAACAAATCAATGCAACTGCAGACGATACCTATCGTTATTTAAACTTTGATAAAATTGATAAGTATCAACAAGCATAAACATAATGACAAGGGTGGGCAAAGCGATAGCGTGCCCACCATCTTCTGATATAAGGAAAATAAATGACCAATAACGATGTATTACGTCGTATACGCTATACCTTTGATTTTGATGATTCAAAAATGATCTCAATTTTTGGCTTAGCTGAATGTATTGTTACCCGTGAACAAATTAGCAACTGGCTAAAAAAAGATGATGATGCTGATTTTCAAGAATGCGAAGATGAAGTCTTAGCGACTTTTTTAAATGGCTTGATTAATGATAAGCGTGGTAAAAAAGAAGGGGATCAACCCATCCCTGAAAAACGCATGACTAATAATGATATTTTTAAGAAGTTGAAAATAGCCTTAAACTTAAAAAATGATGATGTATTAGAAATTATGGGCTTCGCTGATTTTGAAATAAGCCAGCATGAATTAAGTGCTTTTTTCCGTAAAAAAGGGCATAAAAACTACCGCCAATGTAAAGACCAAATATTACGATATTTTTTACAGGGTATGCAGTTTAAGTATC
>JALSLS010000166.1 GCA_026988195.1 Methylomonas sp. | reverse complement strand
TAATTGCAGTAATAATCTCTGCAGCTACCCCATATTTTTCCTCTACTGCAGAGAGTGTCGCTTCATTTTCCTCCCAGAATTTAACTCCACCTTGAATACGCGTATCGCCTAAAAATATTTTCCGGTATTGATACCAAGACATTGTGCCTTCTGCTGGCCGCGTCATTGTCTTAATAATACCTTGCTTAATATCAACCGATTTAAACAAGGCTCTCAAATCAGCCTCCTTAAACTGGTGCTTATTAACCATATTGCTAATGAATTGTTTTAATTGCTCTGTTTCTTCTACAGCTGCAATTGCATACTGGCTAAATAAAATACTACTACAAAGCAGTAGTTGAATAACGATTTTTTTCATGAATAAATTAGCCTTTATTTTTGTTAATAAAAATATATTTTATAGTAGTCTTAAGTTCGCTTTACAAAGTGTTAGGTCGGAAGAAATTTCCTATGGGTATGAATTGACATTAAAATCCCAAAACCAGCCATTAATGTCACCATTGAAGTCCCGCCATAGCTAATAAGTGGCAAAGGAACCCCCACAACGGGCAATATACCTATCACCATCCCAATATTAACAAACACATAAACAAAAAAAGTAAAGGTTAAGCTTCCTGCTAATAACCGGTTATAAGTGTCTTGAGCTTGTACCGCGATATATAAACAACGGCTAATAATCAATAAATATAATATGAGTAACCCTAAACAACCTGATAAGCCAAACTCTTCTGCAAACACTGCAAAAATAAAATCAGTTGAACTTTCCGGTAAAAAATCCAATTTCGATTGAGTACTTCCTAACCAGCCTTTTCCATGAACACCGCCTGAACCTATCGCTATCTTAGACTGAATTATATGATACCCCTTTCCTAGTGGATCCGCTTCAGGGTTTAAAAAGGTAAGCACTCTGCCTTTTTGATAGTCTCGCATAAAATGCCATAAAATAGGGGTTAGCCCTGCCAGCATCACTAAAATAGCCCCCATAAACCGCCAAGAAAGTCCTGCAAAAAATATGACTGCTGCACCTGAGCTTGCTACTAATAATGAAGTACCCAAGTCTGGCTGCTTGGCAATTAACACGGTAGGAATAACAATTAAAGTACTGGCTATCACTAACTGCCTAACTTTAGGGGGTAAGGCATAACCTGACATAAACCAGGCAATCATCATCGGGGTAGTAATTTTAATCATCTCTGATGGCTGAAAACGAAAAAAACCAAAGTCCAACCAGCGTTGCGCTCCCATCCCAATATGCCCAAAAAACAATACAGCAAACAGTAATATGACCCCCAAAATGTACAATTTAACAGAATGCCTATGAAACTGATGCGGGTTAATATGAGCTAAAACAATCATCACAAAAAAAGCCAACCCTATTCTTGTCGCCTGCTTAATTAGCACCGCTATATTTTGACCACTTGCACTGTACAAAACCAAAAAACTCAGAGAACAGGCAAGCAGAAGCCCTATAAACAAGGGAATATCAATATGCAATTTACGTAGCAATGTACCTATAACAGAAGGGGGATGAAACTGTTCATTTCTGGTTTCACTCTGCATCAATATTGTCCTCTGCTGGCATCAAAAACTGCTTCATTATCTTACCTGCAATAGGGGCTGCAACCGAGCCACCATGCCCACCATTTTCTACAATCACAGCCACTGCTATTTGTGGGTCACTCACAGGTGCAAACGCCATAAAAAGAGCGTGATCCCTATGCTTAAAAGCAATTTCTGCTTCATTATATTTTTCTTCTTGTTTCACGGTAAAAACTTGCGCCGTTCCTGTTTTTCCTGCAATTTGATAATTAATACCTGTCGTTAATTTCCGTGCAGTGCCTCTTGCTCCATGTACAACATTAATCATGGCGGAAATAACATTATCTATATTTTTTTCATCCAGTTTTAGCATTGTCTCTGTTTGCCTTCCTCGCTCATTTTTATGAGCAAAATGAGGGCTTACAATATGCCCTCTATTGGCTAAAGTTGCTGTTGCTCTGGCCAATTGCAAAGGTGTTACTTGCAAAAAACCTTGCCCGATACCGGTAATAAGTGTCTCGCCTGGATACCACGGCTGTTTTTTAGCTTTTCTTTTCCATGCTCTGGAAGGTAAAAGTCCTGCTTTTTCACCGACTAAATCTATCCCCGTTTTTTCACCAAAGCCAAATTTGTGTAAGAACTCATATAACTTATCAATCCCTAAAGTTCTTGCCAAATCATAAAAATAAACATCACATGATTGAGTAATCGCAACATCCATATCAACCATTCCATGCCCCCACCGTTTCCAATCTCGATACTTATGCTTTAATTTAGGAAGCTGATAATAGCCAGGGCAAAATAGCTTATGCTGAAAGTCAGTTACTTGGTACTCAAGACCTGCTAATGCTATAAAAGGCTTAACTGTAGAGCCTGGCGGGTATTGCCCTCTTAATGCTCTATGAAACAAAGGCTGAGCATCAGATTGTTGCAGTGCACGATAAGCTTTACGACTAATACCATAAACAAAGGGGTTAGGGTCAAAACCAGGACGACTGGCAAAAACTAACACATCCCCCGTTTTAACTTCTATCGCAACCACTGCACCATTATAGCCTTCTAATGCATCATAAGCTGTTTTCTGTAAATCAACATCTAAGGTTAGATGTATATTTTCACCCGGTACGGGATCATCAGATGAGACTGTTTTGATTGCTCGCCTTTGAGCATTAGTTTCAATTTCTGAATACCCAGCTTGGCCATGTAATTGCGATTCATAAGTTTTTTCAATCCCAACTTTACCTACATGATGAGTCCCTCTATATTCGGCTACAGGCAAGGTTTTTAATTCTTTTTCATTAATGCGGCCTACATAGCCAACAACATGTGAGGTTAACTCTTTATAAGGGTAGTGCCTGACTAGCCTTGCATGAACATCTACCCCAGGATAATATGGCCTAACGACTGAAAATTTAGCTACTTTTTCGTCACTCATCCGTAGCAGCAATGGAATACTCGCAAACCTTTTAGACCGGTGTTTATGCTTTAAAAACTGAGCTATTTTTTCATCGGAAATATCCAATAACAGCTGCAACCGTTCTAAGGTTTCATCCAAATTTTTAATTTGCTCAGGAATAAGCTCTAAGCTATAGGTTGCAATATTTTCAGCCAAAACCCGCCCATGCCGATCATAAATGATGCCTCGGGTTGGTGGTAATGGAACAATTTTTATTCGATTTGATTTTGCCATCGTTGAATAAT
>JALSLS010000165.1 GCA_026988195.1 Methylomonas sp. | reverse complement strand
ACCAGGGCAATCGATTCGAACTATTCCTGAGTGTATACAAGCTGCTAAGGAAGACCAAACCATTATGACTAACCTGCTTGAAATCAGGTTAATTAATGGTAACCCTATTTTATTTTCGGATTTATCAAAACAGGTCTCACAAGCATCACTCTGGTCATCTGCTGATTATTTCGCAGCAAAGATGCAAGAACAAGAAAAACGATATGCAAAATACCATGAGACAGCCTACAACCTTGAACCCAATATAAAAGAAGGCCCTGGTGGGTTGCGGGATTTACAAAATATTGCTTGGGTATTTAAACATCACTACAAATCAACCTCGCTTAAAGAGTTGATCATGTATGGTTATTTCTCTGCAACAGAATACAATGAACTTAACGCATGCCGTGATATTTTATGGCGTATTCGTTACGCCCTACACACACTCACGAAAAGCAGCCAAGATCTACTCGCCTTTGACTATCAACGAGAATTAGCAAAACAGTTTAACTTTATCGATGCTGAGAATAATCCTGATGTAGAGCAGTTCATGCAATACTACTTTAGAACAGTCACTGAACTAGAGCGGACTAACGAGATTCTACTCCAACTATTTAATGAACAACTGATTGACACAGATTCAATTAAACAACTTGTTCCTACAAACGATTATTTTTATTCAATTAACGGCTATATAGAAGCGAAAGAAACCGATACGTTTAATAAACATCCACTAGCATTACTTGAAGTTTTCACTTTACTGCAACGCCATAAGTCATTGAAAGGCGTCAGAGCCAGTACCATTCGCTTAATCCGAAAAAATTTATACTTAATTGATGATAATTTTCGTAATGATCCAATAGCAATCAATTTATTTCTTGCTATTTTAAAAGCACCTAGGGGCATTACCCACCAATTAAGACGAATGAACCGCTATGGCATACTAGCCAGCTATTTACCTAGCTTCTCAAACATAGTAGGCCGTATGCAATATGATTTATTTCATATTTATACCGTTGATGCTCACACTCTTTTCGTATTAAGAAATTTAAGACGCCTTTCGCTTGAAAAACACCAGAATGAACTTCCTTTCTGTAACAGTGTTTTTTTACGTATTAATAAACCTGAACTTTTATACATTACTGCACTATTTCATGATATTGCTAAAGGCAAGGGGGGCGATCACTCTGTTCTAGGAGAGGAAATTGTTAAACAATTTTGTATTCAGCACAAATTACCCAAAACCGACAGTAAATTAGTCGCTTGGCTGGTTCGTAATCATTTAGTCATGTCGATGACTGCACAGAGAAAAGACATCAGTGACCCTGAAGTTATTCATAAATTTGCGCTACAGGTTGGTAGCATAGATTACTTAAACCACCTGTATTTATTTACCGTTGCTGATATTAGAGCAACCAACCCCAGCTTATGGAACTCTTGGAAAGACTCTTTATTGCTAGAACTTTATACTCATACCCATAGCGTTCTTCGCAGAGGCTTACAAAACCCCGTTGAAAAATCAAAGCGCCTGTACGAAAACAAGCAAGAAGCCAAGGATGAATTAATTGGCCATGGCATTTCTGAAGCAACGATAGAAAGAACTTGGAATAAAATAAATGATGATTATTTTCTGCGCTATTCTGCAGATGAAATCACCTGGCATACCATTGCTATTGCTGCGACAGAAAAGGATGACCTACCCTTAGTTATTTTACGCCCACAAAACCAACGAGGCAGTGTAGAAATATTTATCTACACTAGGAACGAGAATAAAATATTTTCGCTTAGTGCAGATACTTTTGACTCCCTTGGACTCACTATTCTAGATGCTCGTATTATCACCATTAGCTTAACCACAACAGAACAATATGTACTCAATAGCTTTCATGTACTAGAGCAAGGTGGTGAGGCCATTACAGACTTAGATAGAGAGCTGTATATTTGTAGAACCTTAAATGAAAATTTAAAAAATCTTGCGGTAGCTGATCACTGTAATATCCTTAATCAATCCAGACAGGCCAAACATTTCCCTCTTGCGACAAAAATTAATTTCCATAAAGACCCTCTGGGTCGTTATACCATCGTTGAGCTTATAGCCACTGACCGGTCAGGGTTATTGGCACTTATTGGGCGAGCATTTATTGATTTAAACATTCAACTACATGATGCAAAGATCACCACTATTGGCAGTCGAGCAGAAGATATATTTTATATAACTGACTTTGATTTAAACCCCATTACAGATGAGATTCAACTTGAGAAAATTAAAGAAAGTTTATTTTTGGCTATAAAAAATGATGGGTTATAGATATAACGCAATTCTGTGATCATGTGCGGTGTGTAACTCCAGCGCAATGATGATGTAGGAGCGTCCGCCCTCGGCGCGATTAAAATAATGCTCTTTTCTCTGAAACTTTCAATTACCTTCGCGCCGACTAGTGCATGGACAGATATTTGCTCCTGCAATATCTGCATTCACTACATCCATGTAGATTATGCACGTAGGTAGAGCAATGCAGGAGCAGCGAAGCGGTGTGCCGAGGGCGGACGCTCCTACAAATCATTAGAAGCGGTTGCACACTGAATATAGCTAAATAGGGTATCCTGCACCCCCTTATCTAATTTCATATACCGCATACCAATCTTGCATTGGTCTTTTGATACTCGTCGAGAAAAGGCTACATGACATTTAACACATATCTTTTTTACCGCCCCCCCTTCAAAAGGTAAATCCAACCAAATATAAAGTTCAACAGGCTTACCCTTACTTACAAAACTACCTCCAGGAGTAATTAGATTACGCTCAGCCGTATTGCACTGAATACAAACTCCTTCACTTGACGCATCAACAGCAACCACATCTAGGTGTATTCCTTGATTATTTTCTATAACAGCAGAAATTTCTTTAACAACTCGAGGATAAATTCTTTTTTCCATAACCAGCTCCCTGAAGTGAAAGTCATTCCTTATCACTTTAGCCTAAATTATTAATTTATCAAGATGTTTTTTATTATGGGTCACCTAAAGTCTTGCCACGTGCCAACTTAGGTAAATTACCATCCAGCCCTATAGCCATTCGCGTTACTTTGTTTTTTACTGGAGAAATACGCTCAGCTAAGCCTAAGCCAAAATTTCTCAGAAATTTGACAGGTAAAACTTTGTTACTAAAGACTCGATAAAAAATATCCATAACGGTCATCATCCGTAAATTTTCGTTTCTACGCATCTTTTCGTATTTTTTTAAAACAGAAATATCAGCAATATTTTCACCTTTCTGGTG
>JALSLS010000164.1 GCA_026988195.1 Methylomonas sp. | reverse complement strand
AAACAAATTAAAGATACCGAGTCAGCGTTTGGCTTTGCCAGCGAAAATCGCAAATTACATGTCAGAGCCTATCAACAGGAAATGGTGGAAACTAAAGATGTGATTGAGTCTCAGCTGGTTGAAAGCTATGCTAAAAGTTCTTATTTACGCTCACGTTATGCCTTAGAAATGGGGCTAACAACACTAGAGTATTTAATTGGCCAAAACATTGACCAACTCAGCCACTAGTCTTATCTCTCTACTAAGGAACGTGTATGAAACAACTTCCCGACTTCTAACTTGTCTTTTTGCTCCAGATGGAATGATCTCATTCGTTGCGTAGCTTGCTATGCGCCTCAAGTGATCATTCCAACTGAAACAAAAATCCTACGTTATAATTTCGGGAAGTTATTCCATACAGGTTCCTAAAGTAACTCGGCTCTTAATCAGAGCTAACATTTGCCCATCACTGCCACCTCGCTCCACCTATAATCTAATATCATATTGTTTTAACAAGGACTACTCGGGCTAAAAGCCCTGCGTTCCTATACTTATGTGAGCTGAAGGTTACACGAGGCGACGATGATGGGTAAAAACTATTAAATATATTTTTTGCAGAACAGCTCAAACGCTCTAGTCCAGCAGATTTAAAGAATATTTTACAATTAAAATAAAAGCTTGACAGCTTAATCAAATTTAACTTAACCCACAAATAACAGCGTTCATTATCAATTTCTATGTATAAAGCTCATAAAATATTTATATTCTCTCTATTTCTTTGTTTAATGCAAGATAACTATGCTTCTGAACAGGACAGCTTACGTACTGGATTTTACCTAAATTCTTTTGCAGATATTAACCGAGTAGACTTAGAGATTGCATTAAATTTTTGGGTAAATGAAATAACTAAACAGTTTAATGTTTTAGCTAAAACAAAATTTTATGACAATATCGAAGAAATGCGTAACGATTTTGAACAACAGAAAATAAACTTTATTGTCGCCTCTCCCCTCCCTATTATTAATCACTTTAACTCAAATCACTTAGCTGAAGGTTATAAAATAGTCTGGGATGGATCTGCTGAAGATAGTTTATTAATCATCACCCTTAAAAAATCTAAATTAAATCATTTTTCTGAGCTAAAAAACAAACATCTATCTATATTGTCAAATGACCCTATACCACAAATATATCTAGATATTTTAGCACTGGAAAACTTTGGTAAAAAAGCACGAGGAATATTTAAAAAAATCTCAACTGCCAGTAAATCAAATCAACTGATACTACAATTATTCTTTAACAAAACAGATGTTATTGTGGTTTATAAAAAATTCTACAGCCTAGCAATAGAGTTAAACCCACAGATAAAAAAAAACACCCAAATCATCTCTACTTTACCTGGTGTCACTCGTGTTCTAGGCTATTTCCATAAAAAAGTAGATCCAATATTTAGAAATTCAGTATTAACTGAAATCTATAATTTACAAAATCACACTAAAGGACAGCAATTGTTAGCACTTTTTCATGCAGAAAAAACCACTCCATCCAGCATTCATGACTTACTATCTACTCAGCAGTTAAAACGAAGGTACCAACAACTCATTAATCAATACAGGGAGCATAAATGAAGTTAATCATTGTTTTTTGGTAACTACTCACTTTATAAAAAGTAACTATTGTTCTTAAGCAACCGGCAACAAATACCCCCTTCTCCCAAGGTTGGGATGATGCCCACATGGATGTGGATAAGTAGAACAATGCAGCTATTGGAAAAAATTCAGCGGTTAGAAATCCGCAGTTGTGATCGGACGAAGTATAAAGAAACTGGAAATAAAAATAAAAGAATGATCTTGAATGTTTTCTTTGGTAAAGTTGGTGTTGCCGCGGCTTATAAACACTCTTTAATACTTATGATGGAAATAAACCCTTACCCCCTAAAGGAAAACAAATTTTACAAGTTTTTCGTGTTATCAACATTGCATCTTGCTTTGTTAGTGATTTAGACACATATGATCCGTTAAGGAACGTGTATAGAATAGCTTCCCAAAATTATAACGTAGGATTTTTGTTTCAGTTGGAATGATCTCATGAGGCGCATAGTAAGCTACGCAACGAATGAGATCATTCCAACGGGAGCAAAAAGACAAGTTAGAAACCGGGAAGTTGTTTCATGCACGTTCCTAAATAAAACCTATCAACAACTCCTTAAGAGTGTTAATAAATGAATGCCTTTTTGCTTAGTATTCCGATAAAAATAGTAGCCTTAGTATTTTTCATAATATCCTCTCAAATACAAGCCCAACCAATACCAAAAGGTCAGTACCTTCCTATAGGCACTCGTTTAGCCATGGGATATTACTATCCATCTTTAAGCATTGTATCCAATCCAACAGATATTGAAATCTCCCTTAATTACTGGATTCAAGAATTGACAAGCAGTGTAGGAATGAACAATGCTTACTCCATTTTGTATCACAATATTGTTGAAATGAACCGTGATTTTGAAGCGGGAAAATTAGATATGATTATAGCTCCCCCACTTTTAATTGCGACTGTTTTTAATAAAGATTTACTAGCCGATGGTTTTGTCGGGGTAGACTCAAGTGATCAAATAAATTATTTAACTATTATTGCCAGAAAAGAAATAGGTAAAGAGTTCAATGGTTATAGAAGAAAGCGATTACTTTTACCAAAAAATGATTTACTAGCCAAGATTTTCTTAGAAAAAGAAGTCCTAAAGCAATACCAACAATCATTAACTCAAGTATTTTCTGATATTAAAACCTCAAACAAAAACCAGCGCATGGTTTTAGACCTATTTTTTAATAAAGCGGATATTGCAATCGTCTATGAAAATTCATTAAAAGTGATTTTTGAGCTAAACCCTCAATTAGAACAAAAAATCCAGAGACTAGATAAACTTCCACTATTAAGTAGAAACTTTGGTTATTTTCATACAAGCTTTCCTTTTCAACAAAAATTGCGCAATGGAATGCAGAAGTTTAATCAGAAAGCTAGAGGAAGACAAATTTTACAAGTTTTCCATACCACAGATATTAAAACTTGTAAGGTGAGCTATTTAGATGAATTTAATACTTTATATGATGAGTACCTAGGCCTCAAAAAAAAGCATACCCATAAATAAGGAGCGAGGATTAGATAATACCTGTTTGTATGATTAATTTCCACTCAAAGACGATGGTAGAATTATCATCTGAGTTCGGGGATGTATCTTGGAGTTCCTCGTTGAAGCCATTAATAAATTAATGAGCTAGTTTAGGAGTTAAAAAGCTAA
>JALSLS010000163.1 GCA_026988195.1 Methylomonas sp. | reverse complement strand
GATATAAACCAAAGACATTACACCGCCCTCCCTTATCAGTTTGCCCTATTTCATTGATTTTTTCTCGAATCAAACTATTAAACTTAGGATCTGTATCTCTTTTGTTGCGCTTAAGGCCCAACACAAGAAAACCACTCCTGAGTTCGACATTCAAAATTTCATATTCTACCTTATCAATTTGCTCTTTTTTCTTAAACATTCGGGTAGGAATCATTTCATTCCATTGCACAAACTCAAGCATAACTGAGCCCCCTACACTAAAAGGATAATCCACCAAAGGAAAGCGAACACTTAACCCTAGCAATGAAATATCACGACTTTCAGCCTTAACAGTAATATTATCACTTTCACCTAAAGTAGTTAACTTTACCGCAGTAACACAACTAAACCTTGGCTCAACTCGTTTTACTTTAAATGATAAGGTCTGATAATTTATATTAGACTCATCCAATACTGAACGGTTCGCTGATAAAGACTCCGTGCAATCAGGCAAATAAACATTAGAAAATAAACAAGAAATATCTAAAATATTCGTAGAAAATGTCAACGCATTATAAGTTTTTTCAAGTTCTTGAACGCCCTCAACACTCTCACCCGCGACATAATGTTTAAGCTCTGCACTCTGCTCTTCTGAAGGCTTCGCTATACTTTGACTACAAATTAATAGTACTCGCCATTGTGGCTTAGATTTTAACCAATGAATGATTTTCTTCGAAGAAACCTTAGGGTAGTCAAGACTTGAAAAATAATGAATACACTCTTCTTCATACCAGATATATAAAGGGATGCGACTTTTGTTTTCTTCTGATCAATATATGGCTGAATAATATTGACCGGCAAATAAATTTTAGCACCTAATTTACTCAAAAAATAAATACTACGCATTCCTGTGAAAGAGGAAAAAGCATATTGGACCTGATTAGTGCTGCTGAATAAAACTGAATTTGGCAAATACGCACTATAAACACGCTTATAATATTGATAAATAAAATTAAACGAATCCGCCTCAATTTCATCGCTTTTATTGGCTTTCTTAAGTTTTGCAAACCACTCTTGGTACCAAGCAATAAATTGGGTATTGGTAGGGTCGCTAGTAAAAGACAGCACTAGGTGTGTGACATTATCAAATTCATCCACCTGCGCTATACGACAAGGAATTTTTAAAAAAAACTCATTCGCCAACTTGTTGTAAAGCCCCGTTAAACTTAGCTGCAACAAATCTCCTTTCACAAACGGTTGATTTTTTGCACACAGAAGACGTACTTGATTAGCAAATAAAGTAATTGTTTCTGCTACTAATACCGACGTGCTATTTCTCGGCAGTAATTCCACAGCAAACCTTTTATCCACTGGTTTTTCATCAAAAACTGGGTGTTGGTCAAACTTAAAAATTTGCGGCTGATCTTTATCAACAAGAACAATAGGCTGGCGCTTGGAAAGACTATGATTTTTTATTTTTTCAACCATCATGGAGAAGCAATTAATTTAATATCAATAAAAAAAATATACCGTTTATAAAGACTCTGGTCAAACTAAGGCCATATAAAACCAGTTATTGAATAAGCAAAAAAAATGCGCCTAGCCAGGTGACTATGCGCATTAAAAAGACTCTAATTCCTAGTTTGGAGGCAAGGAGTTCATTTAAGAGTTGCAGCTATTCTACAAGCACCAAAGCATTCTGAAAATGTGGCATATTGACGCGCGACAGATTGTCGCAACCCCCTTTTCCTAGCTAACACATTATTTCAACGGCACCCAGCTACTGTAAAAAATATGATTCATTTTTTGCATAATAATAGCCACAAGCTGGACAAATAAATTCATTATAAAATGACATTTACTTGGCCTAACAATATCCACAAACAAACAGTAACGCGTTTCATCTGTTTGATTAAATGACTGATGAGATAAAGTATCATCAAAAATAAACATCTTGTTATCACACCAATGATTCTCTACTGCCCTTACTTTGATATATGACTCTCTACTTTTTATATCATTAATATTGTAAAGCACCCTTAAAGTGGTACGTAAGGGTCCATAATGCTCATCCGTCGATTCCTTGTTATTAAACACAGAAATACCGATGGTTCTAATGTATTTATAGTCTTTATGAAACTCCGGGACTGAATAAAAATTATCAATATTCTTGCCGTACCATTTAAAAAAAATCATACCGCGTTTAATTTTTTCCATACGACTAGACAATTCATCAACAATATTTTCTGACTTAACCACATCCAAAATATGCTTGATTTCAGCCTGATAGTCTTCGGGTAAATCCTCTAACTGATATATCTTTTTATTGATGTAAGGAAGTGTAAGCACATCCATCAAAATATTAAATGGCGATAATGCCCACGTCGGTACGCCATTACCAAAGAAATACCGATACAACATACGACCATCTATATTACTGTTACGAGTCACATCGTAAATACCGCAAACAACATAGAACAGCATAACTTCAGGTAAAAAATACGTCAATAATGCTAAAAAAACATACCAAATGGTTGACTGTATTAAAAACTTCTTTTTTCTTTTATTAAAATATTCTTGATCCATGCTCTAACCTTGGTAATTTTTATAGGGGCATCCGCCAACTCAGGCATCAATTTCACTAACAATACCAAAACTAACTCTATTGACCTAATTTTCTAAGTAAGGTAGTTTGTACATTATGCAAGCACAGCGTAAAATCAACAACATTTTATTAGTTATAAACGCTCACAAAACAGCGTTGCAATATTTTTTCAATCAATAATTTCCTCCATTAATTAAATAGTGAGCTTTAGAAACTTGGAATTTAATAACACCCGAAAGTATGACACGAGCTTTTGGCCTTATAGGCATATTAACTAAAGCCAGCATATAGCTGGCTACGCAACGGCTTATAATGTATCTGCATTTCCAAAAAACTGGCTAGCCCTAACATATTATTATATTCTCGCATCTTAGTTCACTTCACTATCCCACAATTTTATGACCACTCAGCAATCATCAGCAAAAAAAACACCCCCTAAAATGCCTGGCGCAAAACCAATTATTGGACATATGTTTGATTTTGGGAAAAATCCGTTTGACTATATGATGAAGCTTAGAGCAAAGCTTGGAGAAATTGGTGAGTTTCGCATGTTTCACCAAGAAATGGTTTTATTAACAGGCCCTGAAGGAAATGAAGCTTTTTTCCGCGCCCCAGATGCACAACTGGATCAAAACGAAGCCTACAAGGTAATGACACCTATTTTTGGTAAAGGCGTTGTTTTTGATGCGCCACCGCATATTAAAG
>JALSLS010000162.1 GCA_026988195.1 Methylomonas sp. | reverse complement strand
AGTTTGAGTACGTCTTTCTGGAATAAACCCGCCTAGTTTCTGGCGCATTTCTATCATGTAGTTTAGTTCAGCTGAACCTTCTTCAAATTTTAGATAGGGTAAATTTTCTAATTCACTGTCTAAAACAGGTAATGCGTATTTTTCTTTAAATCGACGCAGTGATTCAACACTCATTTTTTTCTGCTGATGTGAAGTATTTTGTGCTTCACCAGAAGACCCCATGCCATAACCCTTAATCGTTTTGGCTAAAATAACTGTTGGCTGCCCTTTATGATTGGCTGCTTTATGATAAGCGGCAAAAACCTTTGCAGGGTCATGCCCCCCACGATCCAAACCCCAGATATCTTCATCTGAATAATCGCGGACCATAGCTTGTAGCTCAGGCGTGTTAAAGAAAAATTCTCTAACATAGGCTCCATTTTTAGATTTAAAAGTTTGATAGTCGCCATCCACACATTCCATCATACGTTTAGCTAATAAGCCTTCTTTATCGCGTGCTAATAGAGCATCCCACAAATGACCCCAGACCACTTTAATAACATTCCAGCCTGCACCGCGGAATTCACCTTCTAATTCCTGAATGATTTTACCGTTACCACGGACCGGACCATCTAATCGTTGTAGGTTACAGTTGACCACAAAAATCAGGTTATCTAATTTTTCTCTACCTGCCATACCTATAGCACCTAAAGATTCAGGTTCATCTGTTTCACCATCCCCTAAAAATGCCCAGACTTTACGTTCTGAAGTATCTGCAAACCCACGGCCTTGGATATAGCGCATAAATCGCGCTTGATAAATAGCCATAATAGGCCCTAAACCCATAGAAACTGTAGGGAACTGCCAGAAATCAGACATTAGCCATGGATGAGGGTATGAAGGTAACCCTTTCCCTCCTACTTCTTGGCGAAAATTATCTAATTGAGCTTCTGTTAATCGACCTTGCAAAAAAGCACGAGCATACATTCCTGGAGCTGAATGCCCTTGAGTAAAAATCAAATCACCACTTTTATCACTTGTATTACCATGCCAAAAATGATTCTGCCCAACATCATATAAAGTTGCAGCAGAAGCAAAACTGGCGATATGCCCACCCACATTAGTTTCTCTATTTGCCCGTAATACCATCATCATGGCATTCCAGCGAATATAAGAGCGTACTTTTTGTTCAATCGTAGTATCCCCAGGGAATTGAGGCTGTTGCTCAACGGGGATAGTATTGAAATATTCGGTATTAGCACTAAAAGGGATGTCGGCTCCGGACTTTCTTGCTGTTGCTAACAATTGCTCAACTAGAAAATAAGCGCGTTCATCACCCTCATTATCTATAACAGACTGTAACGAATCAATCCATTCCTGTGTTTCTAGTGGATCAATATCGACCTGATCCGAGCCATCCGTAATTAACATTTTATTCATTAAAAACTCCGGTTTTCACCCTCAATTATGACTACCCATCCTGATTTAATCACCAAGACAGCTTAATTTGTGTGATTATACCGAAAAATACAACCCGCCACCCATTAAAGCTTGAAAAATGATTTGAAAGTGGGTTTTACAGTTTTTTTCAAGCCAATAATATTAATATTTTTAGGAGCAGGCTTTAGGCAGGACAGGTAACCCTAAAATGTAAGCGCTTACTCCGCAACTGCATACCTGTTACTAGGCTAGTTAAGTAGGCGAGCCTTCAGTGCTGGTGTACTCGTTAAGTTTGCCAAGTGCTTCTACAGCGGTCAATTGAGACGTTTTTTATCAATGGGGGTCAGACTCGATTGAAAAAAATATGTTAATAAACAACTTCTTATGAGAATCAATTTTTCAATCGAGTCTGACCCTTTTGATTTTCCTTTTGATTTACGACCTTTAGGTCAATTCCAAAGTTCTGGATTTAACTTGACACGAGGATTTTTTGTTATGTTTTTTTACTCATGTTATTGTGTATTTTTCAAACCATTATACACATAGTACTTATGAGAACAAATATTGTAATAGATGATGATTTAATGACTAATGCACTTAAAATTACAGGGTTTAAAACAAAAAGAGATGTTGTAGAGGAAGGCCTTAAATTAATAATACTTCGACAAAACCAACAGGCAATACGAGAGTTGCGTGGAAAAATAAAATGGGAAGGAAGTTTAGACGAAATGAGAACCAATGATGATATTAGTTGATACCAGCGTTTGGGTTGATTATTTTAACGATAATGAAAGTTCACTGACAAATACTCTGGATAAAGCTTTAATTGATGGTTTTGTTTCAATAGGTGATTTAATTCTTCTGGAAATTCTGCAAGGTATTAAAGCGGAACGAGAATACAACAAAACAAGGGCAGCTCTTGCGATGCTGGAACAATATGAAATGTTTGGGCATACTATGGTTGAGAAGTGCGCAGAGAATTTCCGCTTTCTTCGCAAAAAAGGAATTACTATCAGGAAAACGAATGATGTAATAATTGCTACGTTTTGCATTGAAAATAACTTACCCCTTCTTTTTAGCGATCGCAATTTTATACCTTTTGTTGACCATCTTGGGTTAATACCTGTTGGCGTAAAAACATAACGAGGCTGTAGAAAAACCCATAAATAGGCGTTCAACCAAACCATTCTGTCATTTTTCAAGGATTCGGGTCAGGATTCGGGGTCGGTCAGGATTCGGGGTCAGATTCGGGGTCAGGTCTTTATTTTTGCTGCAAAATTAAAGACTTGACCCCTTCCTTCTTGACCCCTTCCTTCTTTCTTTCTGTTTTGAAGGAAATGCTTGCTTCATCAGGTAAAGCATTACACCAGCAGGCTTCCAATGATTGGTTATGGAAAGGGTTTCGAGTTGCTCTAGTTGATGGAACAACCTTGATAATGCCTGATACGAAAGATAATCAGGCGAACTATCCACAGCAAAGCACACAAAAACCAGGACTGGGCTTTCCTATTTTACGCATGGTGGGCTTAATATCATTAGTCAGTAGAGGTGGCCTAGGTTATGAAACTGCACCCTATAAAGGCAAGGGAACAGGTGAAACTTCCTTATTTTCCAAACTTATTTCTTTGTTGGATAACAATGATTTGTTACTGGGAGATCGTTATTATACAACCTATGCCATTATATCCCTGTTGAACCAGCAAGGTACTTCATTCGTTTTTAGGCAATCTCCCAATGTAAAAACGGACTTTAAAAAGGGCACATATATGGTGAGCTTACGAGAGCATAGCTCAACTTAACTGAAAGAATACTGTTTAATACTATCCAACCCACACAGGAGGATATTATGAATACAGAAAATTCGTTAGAAATAGTCGTCCAGCACTTTGCTT
>JALSLS010000161.1 GCA_026988195.1 Methylomonas sp. | reverse complement strand
AATGTACGAATGGTATTTGATTATCTGAGAATGACGGAGAACTCAAAAAAGCGCAGGATCTAGCCTTCAGAATCAGTTTTTTAGAACGGTTTCGCCGTGAGCGAGATATTATCTCCAATGGATTATTTGAACCTTTAATGGTATGGGAACGTAATAATAAGGAATACTATTTAGTGGGCGGATTTCATCGAATGCAAGCTATTCAAGGGATCCGCAAAGCAAACCCAGGATACTTTGACCGAGTCGATGTACGTATTGTTACCGGTGACCCAGATGAAATTAAAGCGCTTAATCTTAAATTAAATTCTGACCGTGTTGATACTAAAATCACTGACTATTTCCAGACTGTCATTTACCTCAATAATGCCAATTGGCCTAAAGGTCGTATTGCTGATTTTTTTGATAAAAGTATCAGTTGGATCGAAGACATTATTCGCTATGCTCCATTAACAACAGATTTAATGCGTGAAAAATTAGCTAATGGGGATATTTCTTGGTCTCGCGCTAAAACCATACTACGAAAAGCCTTAAAAGCGCCAGCCGGTAATGAAAAAGAAATTATTCAACATGAACTGACCCAACCTACACGTTCTGTTGCAAAACCGTTGCCGATACAAAAAACAATTAAGCACTTATCAAAATCACTAAATTCTGAGCCAAAACGCACCTTTAAAGTTAATACTCAAGATATATATTCTTTGCTTATTACTTTACAGGGAAAGAATGCCAGCGAAGAAGATATTATTCGTGTAAAAAATGCATTCCCTATTTTATGGGATAAAAAACAAGACTAAACATTTATCATTTCAAAAGCTTGCTCTTGATTTAAGTGCCTTCTTAAAAGAAGGCACTTTGAAGTATAGCGCTACCATTACCCTTCTATTTCTCGGAAACGCCATAAAAATAAATAGTCGCGCCAATAACAGCAGCGGGTGCTACCACAAGGTTCAGCACAGGTATAGACAAACCAATAACCGTTAAACCACCAAAGCTTATTACACCAAGCCTTCTCTCTTTAGCTTGTTGTTTTTGCTCTAAAAACAATAAACCTTTATTTTCAAGAGGGTAAGCCATATATTCCAACCCCATCCCCCAAGCACCAAACAACCCCCACACAAAAGGAGCAATTAGGTTAACACCTGGAATAATAAACAAGATAAGCAACGGTAACATACGACTAACCAAATACCCCATTCGCTTTACTTCAGCAAAAATGACATCTGATACTTTTTGCTCAACCATTGAATTCTTTTCACCCGAGATCAATTCTAAGGTTTTAAAAGCCAATTGACTGTAAAAAGGAGCTGCTATTAAATTAGCAACCACTGTAAAGGTAAAAAAACCAACAATGAAAAAACTAATAAAAAATAAAGGCCATACCAGCCACTCTAACCAAGATAGCCATGAAGGAATAAACTGGGTTACTAAATCTGATATATAAAAATACCCTAATGCTAAAGCAGTGCTATATAGCACCAAATTAATAAAAATAGGGATCAATAAAAATTTTCTTAATTGTTTATTTCCTAATAATTTTAGGCCTTGTAATAAACATTTTATAGCGTAAATAGGGCTATTGGCTTGTTGTTTTAAACTTTTCATTTTAAATGTCTCACTCCATTTTCTGCAAGATTAATAACCACACCTTTCTCTGTCACAATTGCAGAGATTAAGTCTGCAGGTGTGACATCAAAAACAGGGTTCCATGCACTCACGACTGAATCATCATTGATATAACAATCAGCTAAAAGTTCAGTTTGTTTACGTTGCTCAATCGTTATATCCTCTCCCGTTTCCATCTCAAAATCAATGGTTGAAACAGGCGCTACAACCATCACTTTTACCCCATGCTGTTTAGCTAATACTGCCAATGAGTAGGTGCCAATTTTATTAGCAACATCTCCATTTGCAGCGATTCTATCAGCTCCAACAATAATCCAGTCCAACTCAGCTGTTTTCATTAACCAAGCTGCAGCAGAATCTGCAATTAATGTTGAGGCGATTTGGTCTTGAGCTAATTCCCACACGGTTAAACGTGCACCTTGTAACCAAGGTCTAGTTTCTCCGGCATATACTTTTTTTATCCCAAGCTTATGAAGGCTTCTAATAACGCCTAACGCTGTGCCGTACCCGCCTGTGGCTAATGCACCTGCATTACAATGAGTCATCACTGTTTTATCTATCCCGATCAAATCAGCCCCTAGCTCACCCATGGCCTGGTTTGCGTTAATGTCATCAGTATGTATTTGTATCGCTGCTTGTATAATGGTCTGAGTTGGGTCGCCAATATGTTTATTTATAATCAGCTGCATTTTTTCCAATGCCCAAAACAAATTAACGGCTGTAGGCCGGGAATTTGCAAGCTGTTGAATATCACTCAGAACATTGTTTTTCCAGTTTCCCTCTGAACTTGAATAGTGCATCATAACCGACAGGGCCACGCCATAAGCAGCTGCAATCCCAATAGCCGGCGCTCCTCTTACCCGCATAGTTGCAATTGATTTCGCTACCCCCCCAGCATCAGTATATTCATCATAGATTATTGCTTCAGGCAAAGAGCGCTGATCTAATACTTTTAAACTTGTTCCCATCCACTCGAGAGCCTTTACTTCCAAGCCATTATTTAAATTCATTTTTTATTACACTTTATTTATATACCGTTATAATTCCAAGTTACCCAATCACTTCAATCTACTGCTACAACATATATTGTAAGGAATTCTCTTCATGAAAGTCGACCTACTCATTCAAGCTCGCTGGATTATACCTGTTGAAGAAGATTCAGCAACCCTTGAGAACCACGCTTTAGTGGTTAACAACGGAAAAATTATTGATTTACTTCCTTGTGAACAGGCTAATAAAAAATATCAGGCAAAAACCATTGAAAATTTACCTGAGCATGCCCTCATCCCAGGGTTAATCAACAGTCATACCCATGCAAGCATGTCATTGATGCGAGGAATAGCCGATGATTTACCACTCATGGATTGGCTACAAAACCATATTTGGCCATTAGAAAAAAAATGGATGAGTGACTCCTTTGTCAGAGATGGAACCGACCTCGCTATTGCGGAAATGATTAGAGGCGGAACGACTTGCTTTAATGATATGTACTTCTTCCCTGATATTGTTGCCCGTCAAGCAATTAAACAAGGTATTCGAGCAAGTGTAGGTCTTATCGTTATAGATTTCCCTACGGTATGGGCAGAAAACAGCGACTCTTATATAGAAAAAGGTTTGGCATTACATGAGCAATTACGGCATGAATCTTTAATTACTACTCCCTTTGCTCCTCATGCTCCCTATACTGTATCTGACAGTCCCTTAACTAAAATTCGTACCTTTACCGATGAACTGGATATACAAATCCACATGCATCTACATGAAACCAAACATGAAGTAGAAGAACAACAACAAAAGACCAATCAAACACCTATACAACGCCTGCATGATTTAGGCCTTTTAAGCCCTTCTTTTATAGCGGTACATATGACTCAATTGTCTGAAAGTGATATTCAGCTTATTGCAGAAACAGGTAGTCACATTGTTCATTGCCCAGAGTCTAACCTAAAATTAGCCAGTGGCTTCTGCCCTGTTGCAAAGTGTATAGCCGCTGGGGTTAATGTTGCATTGGGAACCGATAGCGCAGCCAGCAACAATGACTTAGATATGTTTAGTGAAATGCGTACAGCAGCACTATTAGCCAAAGGTGTATCGGGTGATGCTAGTGCTGTACCCGCTATAACAGCCCTAAAAATGGCCACTATCAACGGCGCTAAAGCCCTTGGCATAGATGATATAACAGGGTCTTTATCTATTGGCAAAGCAGCCGATATAGTGGCCATTAATCTAGACCCATTAGAAACACAGCCACTATATGACCCTGTTTCCCAAATAGTGTATGCGGCTAACCGTCAACAAGTTACTGATGTCTGGGTTGCTGGCAAACAATTACTAAAACAAGGTCGTTTAACCACTATCAATATCACTGCTTTAAAATCAAAAATCAAGCAATGGCAAGCTCGCTTAAAAGAAAAGGAGTAATGCTATATTAGTGAGCTATCAAACACATCACACAAAGCATTACCTTATGTATCAACTCCCTTTGAGGGAGTTACCTCAAGCCACTCGCTCGACTGGTGATATTTTACTTTGCTAAAAACTAGCCATCGAAAGCTTTTACTAACAACGGCCAGCTTAATTTTTTGCCTATTAACCAAAAGTACCCATCGACCCAGGATAGCTTACTTCTTCAAGTTTTCCAGTATCAACGTCATAAATAAAACCACGCACTGTTGAAGCATCAGGGCCTTCAGTCGGTATCCAAGGGTGATTCATAACTCTTGATATTGATCGTCTTACATCCCAGCTAAGACGTTCTGTTTGCTGCTCATTGCAAGGCGAATCAAGCGCCTCAAGTGGACCTCTGAATGCATGAAATTGGGCAGGTGTAGAAGAACTATGATTACAGCTTGTAAATTTACGCCCTGTTGCCTGCCCAAGTAATTCCTCAGCCGCAGGATCACCTTCTAATCCAGCTTTAAGCAGGTCATCAGTAAAGGCCAGCATGCCACAACGCGTATGGTGGATCAATATAATTTCATTCGTATTGAGTAGGTGATGAGAGATGATAAGGCAACGGATTGCATCATCAGTTATCACACCACCAGCATTACGGATAATATGTGCATCTCCTGTCTGTAAGCCAAGTAAATCTTCTACATCAAGTCGCGCATCCATACAGGCAACAACAGCCACATGTTTGGCTGGGTTGATTGGCTGCTCTCCAGGGTGAGATGATTTATGTACTTGTTGACCGCTTGCATAGCGTTTATTATTTTCTAAAAGCGTATCTATATTTACATTAGCCATGATTTGTCCTCAAATTGAATTTAAATAACCAGCAACGAAGCTATTCATATTAGTTTCGTAGTAGTTTTTCTGGCAGGCTGTTGAATCTATCACTAAATATGACATCAATATTCATACTTACTTTATATTGTAAATAAATTATACGTCGTAATATGTATAAATAATTCTGCCAGTATCTAAGATAAAATACCCAAGGGAATTACTATCTCCATAAGGCATTATACAGAAATACAAGCTTAGATTATAAACTTGAAGTTTATAAATAACAAAGCTGTAGTTTGTAATTTTATAACCCTAGATCTAATACCCGCCACCGCAGTAATCAGAAAATCCCCAGAAAATTTTTTAAAGACATCGCATAAATAGCTTACAATTACTCCTATCTCTTAAAATGCACCTAAAAAGCCAGCCACTCACTATTGAGTCATTTTTCTTAGCAGGTGGAATGATCTTATTCTTGTGCTTCGCAGCTTTTTTTAGCGCGATTGTAAGGTCAAAAAAACATCATTCGCGTGTGTCAGAGCCGGGTATTATTAAACCCTCGTTCCTATGTTATGCCTTCTAAAAAAATATTATATAAGGCATATTTTTTAACAATCATTATAGTTGGAGTTTAAAAATGATTTATCCAGCAGCAAACTCACCTGATAGTAAAATACACTTTAAAAAACGCTATGGAAATTTCATAGGTGGGGAATGGGTAAGCCCAGTTGATGGCGAGTATTTTGAAAATATCAGCCCTATTAATGGCAAAGTATTTTGCGAAATACCTCGTTCAACCTTTAAAGATATTGAGTTAGCCTTAGATGCAGCTCATGCCGCTAAAGATGCATGGGGGAAAAAATCGGTTACAGAAAGATCGAATATCTTATTAAAAATTGCTGACCGTATTGAAGAAAACCTAGAGAAGCTAGCCGTTGCTGAAACATGGGATAACGGTAAACCCGTACGTGAAACTTTAGCGGCTGACGTGCCTCTTTCTGTGGATCACTTTCGTTACTTTGCGGGTTGTATTCGTGCCCAAGAAGGCTCAATCGGTGAAATTGATGAAAACACTGTTGCCTATCATTTTCATGAACCCTTAGGTGTGGTGGGTCAGATTATTCCATGGAACTTTCCATTATTAATGGCCTGCTGGAAACTAGCCCCTGCTTTAGCTGCAGGTAACTGTGTTGTTATGAAACCAGCGGAACAAACTCCTGCCTCTATTTTAGTCCTAATGGAAGTGATCGGTGATTTATTACCAGCAGGTGTTTTAAATGTAGTCAATGGCTACGGTAAAGAAGCGGGTCAAGCTTTAGCCAGTAGCACTCGTATTGCAAAAATAGCTTTTACCGGATCAACACCTGTTGGTTCTCATATTATGAAATGTGCGGCTGATAATATTATCCCTTCAACAGTTGAGCTAGGGGGTAAATCACCCAATATCTTTTTTGCAGATGTGATGGAGCAAGAAGAAAGTTTTATTAGTAAATGTGTTGAAGGTGCCGTGCTTGCTTTTTTTAACCAAGGTGAAGTTTGCACATGCCCATCACGGCTATTAATCCAAGAATCCATCTATGATGAATTTATGGCTAAAGTCATTGAAAGAGCCAGCCAAATTAAACGGGGCAACCCATTAGACACTGAGACTATGGTAGGCGCTCAAGCATCTAAACAACAATTTGATAAAATCATGGAGTATGTCGAAATTGGTAAACAAGAAGGCGCTGAAGTATTAATTGGTGGAGAGGTTGAGCCTTTAGAGGGTGAATTTGGAGAAGGTTATTACATCCAACCTACGATTATGAAAGGCCACAATAAAATGCGTATCTTTCAGGAGGAAATTTTTGGACCTGTCATTTCAGCCACTACTTTTAAAGATGAAGCCGAAGCCTTAGAGATTGCTAATGATACTGAGTTTGGCTTAGGTGCGGGACTTTGGACGCGTGATATAAATAGAGCTTATCGTATGGGTAGAGGCATTCAGGCAGGGCGTGTTTGGACAAACTGCTATCACCATTACCCAGCGCATGCTGCATTTGGTGGTTATAAAAAATCAGGTGTCGGTAGGGAAACACATAAAATGATGTTAGACCATTACCAGCAAACTAAAAACATGCTAGTAAGTTATGACATTAACCCCTTAGGCTTTTTCTAAGGGACGTACATGAAATAATCATAGAATGGGTATGCTAATGTTGCTTTACCCATTCTATGACCTACCTATCTACCTATCACTAGCCTTCTTTTCCATCTACTCTGACCGAACTTAAAATCGGTGTATAAACAAATACAAACAAAGAAAATGCTGCCAACCAACAATAAATTGAGATAACTAAAAAGCTACCATACCAGTCAGGTAATAAGGCCGGTAATAACACTCTGAATAATGCGGCTAAATTGATCAATACAAAGGCTAATGCAATACTGTTAGATGCTTTCATTGCACGCCCAGTATGTCCTAAAGAAACTCTTGCCATCATTCCTAATGTTAACACCCCAATCCCCCCAACCGTAAATGCATGGGTAGCAACATAGGCAGGTAAAATATCTAGTGATGCCAAGCCGACAAAAACAAAGCCTAATATTATCCAAGCATAGCCCATATATAATACCCATAATAAAGGTACGTACCAGATTCTAGGTTCATACCAACCAGAGACCCGAAGAACATTAGCCACGACAGCAGTCACTGCTAGCACTGTTAGCAATATGCCACTAATATCTAAAATGAGTAATATAAAAACCAGAGCACTTGAAGCAATGGCTACAGCATCAAGAACGGGGTTACGAATCGCCATCACGCCTTTTATACCTCGCTCGGTAAAAAAAGGAAAAACACGGCCGGCAATCACTAAAATCATCATCATAATGATAGTCACGACAATATCTAAACCCAACCCTGCCGAGTTCTTATAATAACCTAGAATTTCCGCATGGATACAGGCATTACCAAAAGCCATTAACAACAATAGCCCAATAAAAAATAGATTTTTAAAATTTCCTGATTTAAGGATAGGCTTTGCAACAAAGTAGGCTAATAAAGGTAAAAATGAAAAATCAACCAGTGCAATAATCGTGTCAGGAATTAATTCTGAATAAAAAGGAACAACCCTCCCATACACCCATAACAAACACAGCCCTATCAAATTACCACCTTGTGCTGTTTGTACTCCCGTCCAATTTTTTACAGCGGTTAGCAGAAACCCAGCAATAACGGCAACCGAGTAGCCTAATAACATTTCATGGGCATGCCAGTAGGTGGTCGGGTAATAATTATCTGTAACCAGTACACCTTTGAAGATTGATGCCCATAAAGCAACTAAGATTAATGCGAACAACCCAGCTAAAGCAAAAAAAGCTCTAAACCCTAATGCAAAAATAGGATATTCTATAATTTGTTTATTCATACACTCTCTTCCAGCCAGTCAATTTCAGCATTTGAAAAACCTGCAATTATACGCAATTCTCGGTTAAAAGGTCCTTTTGGTTTTCCTACATAAAATTTTTTAATTAATTCTATATATTTTTGTTCATGATCTAACTCAAGTTGCTCACATAATGTAGTAAACCAATAGGATCCAATTTTTACATGTCCAACTTCATCATTTAGGATTCGACTCAGTATTTTTGCACTTTTCAGATCACCTAAAACAGTAAACTTTTCAATCATTTTAGGTGTTATATCAAGCCCTCTTGCTTCCATGCAACGAGGAACAAGTGCTAGCCTAGCAAGAATATTATCTGCCGTATCTTCTGCATGATCCCATAAACCACGATGAGCAGGTAAATCACCATAATCAGCTCCCATGCTTATTAAGTGATCCCTAATCATTTTAAAATGAGTGGCTTCCTCGTCCGCAATTTTTAACCAATCTTGATAGAATTTCTGAGGGAAACCTCGAAATCGATATAAAATATCCCAAGCTAAATAGATAGCAACAAACTCTATATGGGCTAAAGCATGAAAAAAAGCAACTTTACCAGTTGCTGAGTTTAACCCACGTCTTGGCATATCTCTAGGTGACAATAACTGAGGTGCTACAGGAAACTTTGTTTGACTTATGGGTTTGATAGGCTCGATTGAGGTAAAAGATAACCGCCCTATTTCATCTAAATATTTGGCATCATGAGTTTTTTTTATCTTTTGCTCAATATCTGTATGATACAAACAGAATTCGGCCATTGTAAAAATATTTTCCACTTTACTTAAAGAATACCTATGCTAAAAATAATCAATGTAACCTTTTTGACAACTTATTGCAGTTTAATCTTTTGGCTCTCCTCCAGATCTAGTCTTCCAACCCCCATGTTATTTTTACATCAAGATAAATTGCATCATCTTGGAGCCTATTTTATTATGGGAATTTTAGCGTGGCGATTTTTTAATGACTATATTCAAAAACCACAAACCGTCATCTTATTAAGTTTATGTTTTTGTAGCTTATATGGACTGTCTGATGAATGGCATCAATCTTTTGTACCTGATAGAGAGGCGGATGCTCTCGACTGGATGGCAGATACTTTAGGTGCAACAATTGCTTTAAGCATAATCCACTGGCGAAAACGCTTTAGCTTTGAAAGACAAGCCAGCTAATTAGCCGGCTTTTGTCTATCAATTTTCTTACAAACCTTACTGAAAAAGAGCTTCAAAAGAATAACCACCGGCTTCCAGAATTTCCTTTAATCTTTTCAAAGCATCCATTTGTATTTGTCTAACACGTTCTCTTGTGACTCCAAGCTCTTGTGCAACTTGCTCTAAAGTAGAGTTTTCATGTCCGCATAAACCATAACGCCTGCATATAACTTCGCGCTGTTTTTCTGACAACTGATAAACCCAACCTGTTATGTTATCTTTAATATCTTCTTTTTGTAACTGATCTGTAGGTGACTGGTCTTCATCATCAGAAAGAGAATCAAGTAAAGGCTTATCATAATCTTTACCGACAGGTACATCGACTGAGGTAACACGCTCATTGAGTTTCAACATTTTAATCACTGTTTTTATGGGCTTATCCATATATTCAGCAATATCTTCAGGGCGAGGGTCATGATCCAATTTTTGGGCTAAAAAGCGCTGCGCTTTAATATAACCATTCATTTCTTTAATAATATGAATCGGTAACCGTATTGTCCTAGTTTGATTCATAATCGCACGCTCTATGGTTTGTCTTATCCACCATGTTGCATAAGTTGAAAAACGAAACCCTCTGTCTGGGTCAAACTTTTCTACGGCTCTAATCAAGCCTAAGTTACCTTCTTCAATTAAGTCTAATAAAGGTAAGCCTCTATTTAGATAACGGCGAGAGATTTTTACCACTAAGCGTAAGTTACTCTCAATCATTACTTTACGTGCTTCTTGGTCCCCTCTTAAAACACGTTTACCGTATATTTTTTCTTCATCTGCTGTTAGTAATTTGGACTTACCTAATTCACTTAAATAAACCTTAGTTGCATCAGCTGTACTAGAATTTTTGGCTTCTGCTATTCCGACAGTCGTTATTCTTGGTTCTTTAACGCCCATCTCGGCAGCAAATTCAAAATCAAGCATCTTAGATGCAACACCACTAGTATCATCACTTGATACTAATTCAACAATTTCTTCTGTCATGATCAACCTCCGGGGTTCTTGGCAAGATATTATCGCGGCAAATAGTTTAGGGGATTTACCGGCTTTCCGTTTTTTCTAATTTCAAAATGTAATGAAGCTCTTTTGCCTCCAACAAGGCCAACTTCAGCAATAACCTGTCCTTTTTTCACCCACTGTCCCTCTTTAACAAGTAATTTTCTATTATTAGCATAAGCACTTAAATATAAATAGTTATGCTTAATAATTAATAAATTGCCATAGCCTTTAAGAGCTGAGCCACTGTAAACGACTTTTCCGGAAGAGGCAGTTATTACTTTTTGCCCCACCTTTCCTGAAATATCAATTCCCTTATTACCTGTTTGTGAAAAAGTTTTTAAAATCCTTTTCTTTATCGGCCACTGCCAAAATAACTTTAACATCTTTTTCTTATTCGTTGAATTTGCGGAAGTTTTTTGTGATGAATATCTCTTTTTTTGACTAGCAACTGCTTTATTTTGTGACGAGCCTCTCTTTTTCTTAATTACTTTTCGGCTCGCTTTGACTCTTTTATATTTTCTGACTAACGACCTTGGTTTAAACAGTTTAATTTTTTGCCCAATCTGTAAAACATAAGGCGCAGGAATGCTATTCCATTTTGCTAAATTTTGATACCCTAGATTTGACCGGAAACCAATTGAGTACAGGGTATCACCCTTGACTACACTGTAATATTTTTTACCTGGAATTAAATCACGCTGATACGACCTAACAGGTGCGTAGTTAGGTATAGTCGTACAAGCAACCAACAGATTAATAGTAAAAATTAAAAAAAACAGTTTCATCACTTCATTTATTTCGGTAATAACACCTTTTTAGCTAGATTTATTTTTGCTGCAAGGTAATCTGACCCTCCTTTATCAGGGTGCATTTTTAACATTAACTTTTTATGTGCCATGATAATTTCTTGCTCTGATGCTGAAGCTGGTAACCCTAAAATTTCATAAGCTTCTTGCTTACTCATTTGCCCTTGGCTATTTGAAGGGGAACCTGCTTTAGCCTTTTTATTAAAAGCCATCCATAAGCCATGGAGTTGAGGGAAATAACGCATAACGGCAGGCAACATTCTCACTAAAAATGCAAATAGTACACCTACCAAAGCAAATACTGCGTTTAACCGGCCCGTAGCTGCAAAATAAAGCATCACAAAAATAATGCCACCAACCGCCACTTTCTTTATTAGTTTAGTTACTATTTCTGAAGGTGTTTTTAAAAACTTATTTAAAGCCCAAAAAGCCAAAATAATGAATGCTAAAACTAAATAAACTCTAATCAATGAACTCGCCTTGTTAATTGCTTTTTATATTTGGTAAATAATACCTTAGAATAGAATTGTTCTCGACTTTGATAGAAAATCTCACCTAATGAAAAACGCTCAAATTCCTATACTAGGTTTTGCCGCCTTCAGTGGCACAGGTAAAACAACCTTGCTGACTAAATTAATACCTTTATTAAAAGACTTAGATCTGCGCATTGCTTTAATCAAACACAGTCATCATAATTTTGAAATTGATAAGCCTGGCAAGGACAGCTATAGGCTTAGAGAAGCAGGTGCATCACCCGTGTTACTAGTGTCCAGTCATAGACGCGCTATAATCACTGAATTTAGTCGTATTCAAGCCCCTAAACTTAATGATCAACTTAAAGTAATCGATCAGTCAGACCTTGACTTAATTTTAGTAGAGGGCTTTAAAGCAGAAAATTTTCCTAAAATCGAGTTGCATAGACCGTCTTTAAATAAACCCTTAATTTTCCCAAATGATGCTAGCGTCATTGCTATTGCTACTGACTCACCTTCTGAAAACTATAGCACTATGACTCATCTAGATATTAATAACCCACAGATGGTTGCTAAATTCATTATGAATACTTTTTTAAAAACGAAAAGGTAATCTCCCGAGACTAACTCAAGGGGTTTAATAGCGGACGTAACACGCATTGGAATCGTGTTTAGTGAATACCTACCCAGTAAAGTAGCCTGGGTAGGTTTTAAGCTTAGGAATGAGGATTTAATAAGATCTCGAAGTTTGACGCAGAAATTTGGTTTCACAGGAGTGCTGATAAAATGGGCGCATAGCTGGCTACGTAACTATTTTATGAGTGCTTCTGTGGAATCAAAAGGCAAGTCAAAATCGGGAAGTTATTAAATTATCATTCCTTAGGAAGTTATAGAGTCTAAATAAATATTTTTTCTCGCTAGATAATTATCAACAAATTCCTGCATGGGTTCTTCTTCATACTCACGCACACCGCTAATAACAATTTTTTTAAAGCCTTTCCCTACGACTTCATCACCCGACTTTATTTGAAATTTAAAGTAAGCATCCGCTCTTTTTCCATTAACCTGAAGCTCAGGATCAAGCATTTCAACTTGAGGGTCAGTAAAGTCCAAATGATCAAACTCTAAACTCATGCTGTCATAGATAACAAAAGGCCGTTTAATATTAATCATCACATTTTGCTTGGCCATAAGCGGTACTAAAATGTAAGGGAAATTATATCCAGAGAAGGCAACATAATTACGAATCAACGGGTTAATAAGTGACTCTTCTTGGGTACTCGGCCCCTGCCTGTCAACTTTCAGAATGGTTTTACCATGACTACCCTGAACTTCAAATTGCTCGGCATCCGTTTCGGGTAAGTCAAGTGTGACTCCACCATGCCCCAACATGCCAGCAAAAGTAAAATTCATTTTTTTACTCACACCATATTTATGCAGTACCAATGCAAACAATAAATCACCAGGTACACAAAATCTTTTAGACTCGACATCATGTAAGGGGTTAAAATCGTTTGCTATATCTTTTGCAAATAAACATCCTTGTTCCGGCGTGATTTTTATACAATCATTCGGCCCCGAATAAAACGCTTTTAAAAACATATTTTTATTATTAATATCGTGGAACAGTACTATCACAGTCTACAGACCATGCATCAATACCGCCACTTAAGTTATAGATATTACTCAACCCTGAATGAACCAAAAAATTTGCAGCTTGTTGACTGCGCATACCGTGATGGCAAATGACCACACACCCCTGCTCAGTGTTTACCTCATCTATTCTTTGCGGAATTTGGTTTAGAGGGATATGCATGCTGCCTTCAATACGTGCAAACTGAAATTCATTAAGTTCTCTAACATCCAAAAGCAATGGTTTTACTTTAGCTATTAACTTTTCTTGTAAATCACTTGCAGAAATCTGTACTACTGACATATAAATTGTTCTAATCGTTGAATACCAACAGTCATTTTAGCGATTGACGCAGTATATGCAAATCGAATATGACAATTATCCTGATTTTTGCCAAAATCTTTACCGGGTGTAACCGCTACACCTTGCTGTTCTAGTAGGTCTTTTGCAAATTGAAAACTATTTTCTGTAAAGCGAGAACAATTAGCATAAATATAAAAAGCGCCTTCTGGCTTTACTGCAATATCAAACCCCAAACGAATTAAATTTTCATATAAGAAGTCCCTTCTTTTTTCAAACTGTTGCTTTCTACGTTCTAATTCAAGCATGTTTTCTGATGAGAAAGCTGCTAATGCAGCATATTGAGAGTGTGTTGCTGTTGATATAAATATTGTTTGCGACAACCGTTCAGCTGCATCAATAAATATCTCTGGAACCACTAACCAGCCTATTCTCCACCCTGTCATCCCAAAATATTTTGAAAAACTATTTATCACAAAAACGTCATCACTAAACTCTAGTGCTGAACTTGCTTGTTGTTCATAAACCAAACCATGATAAATTTCATCAGAATAAAACAAGCCTCCCAACGTTTTGACCTGTTTAATGGAACTGGCTAACACCTCTCTAGAAACCAGTGTTCCCGTAGGGTTTGATGGTGATGCAATTAACACCCCAGCAGTTGACTGAGTCCAATTTTGCTTAATCAATTGTGCCGATAACTGGTAATTACTGTTAGCATCGACATCAATAAATTTGGTTTTTCCTTGCATTAATCGTACAAAATTATGATTACAAGGGTAACAAGGATCTGCCATTAAAAGCTGCTCCTCTGGATTTAAACTAACACCCAGTGCTAATAAAAAAGCACCTGACGCACCTGGCGTTATAAAAATTCGCCTAGGGTCAACCGATATTTTATGTTTACTCAAATAAAAATCACTAATTTTATCTCGCAATTCAGGTAAACCTGCTGCAGCGGTATATTTAACATTTCCAGCTTGAATATATTTTATTGCTGCTTGAATAATGCAAGGAGGGGTTGCAAAATCTGGCTCCCCAACCTCCATATGAATAATATCTTTACCCTGAGATTCTAATTGCTTAGCTCGCTGTAATAATTCCATAACGTAAAAAGTTGAAAAACCTTCCATACGCCTTGCTATTGCTGACTCCATACCTAATCCAAATTATCTTTTTATAAAATCATTTTAACAAATTTCTTGCCAAAAAGATTCTATTCTGGTAAAAATGCGCAGTTTTTAAAAATCTCGCTTAGGAGTTTAATGGATGGCTGAGTCACCCCCAAATACACCTTTCAGTTTTGTACCTTATGAAGAAGTAGAAGGTGAAGAATTTATGAATGATGCTCAAGTAGCTCATTTTAAAAAAATTCTTACTAACTGGAAAAATGAATTAATGCAAGAAGTTGACCGTACTGTGCATCATATGCAGGATGATGCGGCCAACTTTCCTGACCCTAACGATAGGGCAACTCAAGAATCTGAATTTAGTCTTGAATTAAGAACGCGTGATAGAGAGCGTAAGTTAATTAAAAAAATTGAGGAATCACTTAAAAACCTCGACGCAGGTGATTATGGCTTTTGTGAGTCCTGTGGTATTGATATTGGTGTTCGTCGCTTAGAAGCACGCCCAACAGCTGTTTTATGTATTGACTGTAAAACATTGGATGAAATTAGAGAAAAGCAAATGGGTTAGATTCTGAATACTCCCTATGTTGGTCGGTTTGCACCTTCACCTTCGGGGCCATTACATCTTGGTTCGCTCTATGCTGCACTCGCTAGTTTTTTGCATGCTCGTGCGAATCGAGGTCAATGGTTATTAAGGATTGATGATGTTGACAGCCCTCGTGTAGCGGTTGGAGCAACAGAAAGCATCTTCAATACTTTACTGGCTCATGGTCTTCTCTGGGATGGTGAAGCAGATTTTCAAAGCCAGCATTTAGAGCAATATCAAAAAGTTATCGATATATTAAGCTCAAAAGGCTTGGTTTATCCTTGTTATTGCAGCCGTAAAACTTTGTCTTCCGCCAATTCTGTTGTATATTCCGGCACCTGCTTTCATGCTAAGCCCCAAAATACTCCTGCGTCTTTGCGTATTAAATCTGCCCCCGTAGAGATAGGCTTTAAGGATGAATTACAAGGATATCAATCGTATCAATTTGCCAAGCAACATGGTGATTTTATTATTAAAAGAAAAGATCATATTACCGCTTATCAATTAGCTGTTGTTATTGATGATCTTCGACAAAATATTACTCACGTCGTTCGAGGCTATGACCTTTTAGACTCAACTCCAAAACAAATATTTTTACAAAACAGTTTAAATTATAGATCCCCCCATTACTGCCACTTCCCTGTCATTATTGATCAATATGGACACAAACTCAGTAAGCAAAAATGTGCACAAGCTGTATCAGCTGAAAAACCAGAAAACAATCTGTTTTTATTACTACAACTTTTGCGGCAAAACCCACCTAAACAATTAAAAAAATCTTCGGTAAAAGAAATAATTAACTGGGGAATTGAACATTGGCAATCAGAGCCCTTAAAAAACATACATACTATTAATAATTAAGCTTATACTTCAACTATAGAGGCTCATTATTCATAACAGTATTGAGCGAGATGAGGTTGGTAACCCCGATTCAACTGTTGCACGTCATCTCGGCAGGGATTGCCGAGATCCCTGCTGGTATGACGTGGACCTGGTTTGCTGTATATGGTGGAAGCTCATGGATAATCAGGTAAAGTTATATTTTTTGTTAACCCGAAAAGCTAGTATTATTGCAATGCAATTTTGTACAAGATAAATGTCTCTTACAGCTAGTTGTATAAAATAATTTTCAAGTACAGACTTCAACTCCTAACCAAGGTTAAAAAATGTCTATCGAAAAAGTGTATCCCGTTAAAAAAGAAATAGCCGAAAATGCACATATAACGGCTGAAACGTACCAAAAACTTTATCAACAATCCATCACTGACCCTGAAACATTCTGGAACGAGCAAGCTAATCAATTTTTAGACTGGAGTAAGCCTTGGGACACCACATTAGAGTTTGATTACCCCAAGGGTGAAATTAACTGGTTTAAAGGTGGCAAACTGAATGTTAGCGTCAATTGCCTAGATAGACATTTAGCTACCCGAGCCGACCAAACAGCCATTATTTGGGAAGGAGACAACCCCAATAATGATAAAAAAATCAGTTATAAAGAATTACACCAACAAGTTTGTAAATTTGCAAATGTACTAAAATCCCAAGGTGTAAAAAAAGGTGATCGTATTTGCATATACTTACCGATGATAGCTGAAGCAGCCACGGTAATTCTTGCCTGTACCCGTATCGGAGCTGTGCATTCTATTGTTTTTGGCGGCTTCTCTGCCAACGCATTAAAAGATCGTATTCTAGACTCAGACTGTAAATACTTAATATGTGCTGATGAAGGCTACCGAGGAGGTAAAACCATTCCTCTTAAATCATCTGCAGATACAGCTGTAAAGGAATGTCCTCACCTAGAAAAAGTCATTGTGATTCAAAACACAGGTAACCCTATCAATTGGGTAGAAAACCGAGATATTTGGTATCACCAAGAAATGGAAAAGGCTTCAGATATATGTCCCGCTGAAGAAATGGATGCGGAAGACCCTCTGTTCATTCTTTATACTTCTGGCTCAACAGGTAAACCCAAAGGTGTAGTGCATACCACCGGCGGCTATTTATTAATGTCCGCCATGACCCATAAATATATTTTTGATTACCATGATGGCGATATTTACTGGTGTACAGCTGATATAGGCTGGGTAACGGGGCATTCATACATTATCTATGGGCCTTTATGTAACGGTGCAACGACTTTAATGTTTGAAGGTGTGCCAACTTATCCAGAAGCTGATCGTTTATGGGAAGTCATTGATAAACACAAAGTTAATATCTTTTATACGGCTCCTACAGCCATTCGTGCATTAATGGCTCAAGGTGACGAGTATGTAACCCGAACAAGCCGTAGCAGTTTACGCATCCTAGGCAGCGTAGGCGAGCCGATAAACCCAGAAGCATGGGAATGGTACTATAATATTGTAGGCAACGCTCAATGCCCTATTGTTGATACTTGGTGGCAAACTGAAACAGGTGCCATTTTAATTAGCCCTTTGCCTGGCGCTACAGATTTAAAACCTGGCTCAGCAACATTGCCTTTCTTTGGTGTTAAACCTAAAATCATTAACAATGAGGGTCAAATTTTAGAAGGTGAAGCAGAGGGTATATTGGTTTTCGATTACCCTTGGCCATCTCAGGCTCGTACTATTTTTGGTGACCACCAACGCTATATTGACACTTACTTTGCAAGTTTCCCCGGGTTTTACTTTGCGGGTGACGGTGCTCGTCGCGATAAAGATGGCTATTTCTGGATTACAGGGCGTATTGATGATGTTATCAATGTATCAGGGCATAGAATGGGAACTGCTGAAGTAGAAAGTGCATTAGTGCTCAATGAACATGTCGCTGAAGCAGCTGTTGTTGGCTTCCCTCATGATATAAAAGGCCAAGGGATCTATGCCTATGTCACTTTAAATCAAGGTGTTGAAGCGACTGATGCGCTAAAAAAAGAACTGATTAAACTAGTGCGTAAGGAAATTGGCCCAATTGCCGCCCCTGATGTTATTCAATGGGCACCAGGCCTACCTAAAACACGTTCAGGTAAAATAATGCGCCGAATTTTACGTAAAGTAGCCGCTAATGAGGTTGATAACTTAGGTGATACATCTACCCTAGCCGATCCATCAGTTGTTGATGATATTATTAAAAATAGATTAGCAGCTATTGTTAAATAGCTTTTCTTAGGTACTAGGATTTTATTAGACCCAAAAGTGATAGGATGTGCCGAGGTACGAAGCGCATATTTAGCGTGTGATGCGCTTGGTACCTCGGCACACCCTGTCATAATCATGTTAATACCTAATTTTAACTATTTTTACTACCCATATTCCGCACGTAGAGTTGAGGGGGCTTTGAACGCATTCCACTCTCGACAATGACTTCTACATTCACTCTTATGCCCTTTTCATTTATAACTTTCTATTCCCTCAAATGACCATCTCCATAAACAACCCACTTGTATGTTGTCAGCTCAGCAGGACCAACAGGCCCACGGGCATGGATTTTATCAGTACTTATACCGATGACCGACCCCAGACCATAATCCCCGCCCCCCGATAAGCGTGTAGAAGCATTAATAAGTACCGATGCTGAATCAACTTGCTGTTCAAATTGTTGAGCTTTTTTCAAACCTTGAGTAACAATACCATCAGTATGTCCAGACCCGTAATGATTAATGTGCTCAATTGCCTGTTCAATTCCATTAACTACTTTTATTGAAAGCACTGGAGCTAGGTATTCGGCCTCCCAATCCTGTTGAGTCGCGGCAGAAATATTTTGCAATACCTTTTGTGTCTGCTCACACCCTCGTAATTCAATATTATTTGAGTCAAATGCTTGCTGCAGCATTGGAAGTATCTGTTTTGCACAGTGTTTATCGACTAATAATGTTTCCATCGCATTACAGACCTGAACACTCTGACATTTTGAATTAACTGCCAGCTCAACGGCTTGGACTAGATCTGCATCGTCTGCAATATAAAGATGGCAAATTCCATCATAATGTTTAATAACAGGAATTCGGGTTCCTTCCGCTATTCGCTTAATTAAGCCTTTTCCTCCACGAGGAATCAATACATCTACATATTCATCCATCTTAAGTAGCTCGCCAACAGCTTCATGCCCTGTTGCACGAATAATCTGTATAGCATGCTCTGGAAGCCCTGCCTCAACAACACCTTTAATCATCGCATCCGCTAATAAAGTATTAGTTTTCAAGGCTTCTGATCCACCTCGCAAGATAATACTGTTACCACTTTTCAAACAAACAGCCGCCGCATCAGTGGTCACATTTGGCCTGGATTCGTAAATAATACCAATAACACCCAGTGGAACTGATTTTTTGCAAACCTGAAGCCCAACTGGATTGGTATGGCCTTCCAAAATTCGGTTCAAAGGATCCGCTTGTTGAGCTACTTTTCTCAACCTAGAAAGCATGTATTGAAAAACTTTTTCATCAATAGTCAGTCGTTTAACCATAGCCGCCGACTGGCCTTGTTTCTGCGCGTTTAAAACCTCAAGGGCATTAACCTCTAGAACTTGCTGTTTTACCGATTCAAGTGAATCTGCCATTTTCAAAAGCGCCAAATTACGAGCAGACTCAGAAGTAGAAACCAACTGACGAGCAGCAAGGCTACTTTGTTTGGCAATCATTTCAACAGTATTAGTATTCATATTTTAACGGTGTGAATTTTTATATAAGGGAGCTAGAAATAGCACAAATAGTAACCGTTCACTTCCCCCTTTGAAAAAGGAGGATTGAGGGGGATTTGTCTAATAAAATCTCCCCTAACCCCTCTTTTCCAAAGAGGGGGGCTGAACGGTTACCACAAATAAGGCACCTCTTTCTTAACTTAGAAACCTTACAATAAATAACCCAGTGTCACGGAACACAGAAGC
>JALSLS010000160.1 GCA_026988195.1 Methylomonas sp. | reverse complement strand
TTAACTCTAATCTGTCGTTCGATAGCAGAGCCTTTTATACTGAGACCTACAAGCCAAAGTGCAAAAATGATAAGGGCAGCAATCAGCAAAAGGTTTGCCCTGCGTTCGGCTTCAACCCGGCTTTCACGCGCTAATCCTAATCTATAAAAGGCTGAGGGGTCAGGTCTTTATTTTTGAATGGTAAGCTAGTATACTTCAGATATGGCTAGACCTTTACGAATAGAATTTTCAGGCGCTTTGTACCATATTACTTCCAGAGGTGATGGGCGAGAAGATATATATCTTGATAAAGAAGATAGAGATACGTACATGATAGTTCTTGCAGAAGTATGTGATCTTTTTAATTGGTCAGTACACTCTTGGTGTCAAATGACAAATCATTACCACTTGTTGGTTGAAACCCCAGATGCCAATTTATCAAAAGGAATGCGTTATCTAAACGGTATTTATACTCAGAGATTTAATCGTAAGCATTTACGTGTTGGACATGTTTACCAAGGACGCTTTAAGGCTATTTTGATTGAGAGGGATAGTTATTTACTAGAACTTGCCCGTTATATAGTTCTAAACCCTGTTCGCGCAGGCATGGTAGAAAGTGCTGAACAATGGAACTGGAGTAGCTATCGAATGACTGCTGGGCTAGAAAGTTCTCCAGACTGGTTTGATCGAGAATGGATATTAAGCTGTTTTAGCAAAAATGAAAGAGTAGCCATCAAGAGCTATATGCAATTTGTAGCGAGTGGTATGCACCAACCGTCACCCTGGTCAATGCTCAAAAATCAGATTTACCTTGGTTCAGATGAATTTATTGAGGAGGTACAAAAAAATAAAACTTCCAATAAAGGTTTATCAGAAATACCAAAAATACAAAAACGCCCCATTCCAAAGAGTCTTGAAGAATATGAATTAATTGCAAGCAATAGAAATGAAGCCATATTAATGGCTTATCGTAGCGGCGGTTATACTCTGGTAGAAATTGGTCAGTATTATTCATTGCATTATTCAACTGTGAGTAGGGTTATTCATGGTGGAATGCAAAAATAAAGACCTGACCCCTTGTTTGTGTGTGACCCCTTGTTTTTGTTTTAATTAGCCTGCCAGTCTAGGCTGTCGAAGTCAGCCGCTTTATATGGCTATCAACTTTATAGGATGTGCCGACGCAGGAGGCGCATCGACGGCTATTGATGCGCTTCGTTCCTCAGCACATCCTATGAGTTCTCTTTATTTTGTAGCTAATAATCAGGGGAATAATGTACTAATAAACAGGTTTTCTCGACAGCCTACTGCCAGTCTCTGTAGTCAACGCAGAATACGTATCAATATGACCTGAATGGAAATTAGATTCAGCAGATAACGTCCAAGAATGAAATTATTAACCATGGCTATGATGAACTGAATCAGTTAATTTTGGTAAGTAGCAGTAAAGGGTAATAAGGATACGGATGAATTTATAAAACAGCTAAGGTAAGTAGTTTTTTCATTAGAGCTGCTTGGTTATGCACCTCCATTTTTTGCATAATATGTTTTATATGGTTTCTAATAGTTGCTTCGGAGCGTGAACTGGTTTCTGCAATCTCCGCAATTGAGGGTGTTTGCAGAAAATCTAATGCACACAAAGCTTCGCATCTTGAAAGATTATGGATGTTGGTAAGGCGCTCAATAATGGGGTTATTTGTTTTATCGTGAGTAAAAGTCAAAATAAAGCCTTCTTTGAAGCATTCCCAATCGTATAAATTATCTAAAGTCGAGACAGGAATAAGGGTAATCAAGCAGGTGTCACATTGGTTATGAATTGAGGCGACTTTGTTGTTGGCGATCAAAAATGCTAGGTGCTGACGTATTTGGGGGTTATGAAAAGAAATAGTGTCTGCATTTATATTGATACAGTGAAACCTATCAATCACAGAGGTATAAAGTGAGTCGGCAAAAAGAATATTGAGGGTGCTGTCAATAATCAAATAGCCATCAATTTGATTTTGAGTATTATTCAGAATCTGGCTGTATATTTTTTGTTGTAGATCGGCTCTTATAGCATCCTCTAGCGGTTTTATAATTGATTGTAATAGCTGAGTAATGTGTTGTTGTTCTATTAAGGAGAAGGCTTGAATACGGTTGATGCAAAGGTTAAGGCTGTGGTGTGAGTTGCAGGGGATTGCAAAGCCCAATCTATGCTGAAACCCTGCAACCTCAATATTTTCACATTTCTCTGTTGCTATAAGGGGTTGATTACAAAATACTTGGCGGGGTTGTTTCGTAAGTAAATAGTTGAAAGTATCTACTCTATTGAACTCATTGACATATTGTTTTAACTGTTCTTTAGGAATATTAAAGCTAAAAAGAAAGTGGGTTTTCTCTCTTTGGGTTTGATTGGTTATGAGAATAAAGCAGCTGTCACTCTTTGTTAGTTTAGCTAGGCGAGCAAGAAATTTATCCCATATTACGGTGTTTCCAGGGGCGTTTCTAAGGGTTTCTATTAAGTTGGAGTGGTTACTCTGCAGTTCCATCGAGCCCTCATTTATTTTTATTATTATTTTTGAACCATATGGGTCATTACTTTATAGCATGGGTGGGGTAACTTAGTCGATAAGTTAGAGCGGGATTGTGAAATTAAAAACCCTCTATTAATTGAAAATAATGTTAAGGAAAAGTGATTATGACTACCTCAAATACGCCACGATGCCCATTTGAAACAGTTCCTCCTGAAGAGTCTAATCAAATAAATGAAACAACTCAGCTTACCGTTAAATTGCTTGAAAAACGGTATGCTGAAAAAGATAAAGAAATTCTTCGGGGGGTGCACCCAAAGTCTCATGGCTGTGTTAAAGCTATTTTTGAGGTAAATGCAGGTTTAGATGAGGTATTGCAAGTCGGGTTGTTTAGTCAGCCGAAGAAATTTGATGCCATTATTCGATTTTCAAATGCCGAAGCTTTAGTTAAGCCAGATATTGATGAAATGGGTGACCATGGTAGTCGAGGGATGGCCATTAAGGTGTTTGATGTTGAGGGTGAAATGTTATTAAGCGATAACAGTCAGCATAACCAAGATTTCTTAATGATTAATCAGCCTATGTTTGCTTTTGCGAACACTCCTGACTATTTACGTTTAGACCGTATTCTTTATGCAGACAATGATAATCCAGCCACATTTTTTGACCCTTTAAAGCTGAAAGACCCACGGACACCCGAGCAACAAAAGCAACAGATCCAACAGTATGTTGAGAAAGAAAAACTTTCTAGTGAAGATATAAATCGTATTTTTGATACGTTTAAAATTGTACAGCAGATTAAGGCTGATGCTGTTGCCAATCCTCTTAATG
>JALSLS010000159.1 GCA_026988195.1 Methylomonas sp. | reverse complement strand
TATTTGAAATTTCTAACACGGCATTTTTCCTTATTCAATTTTTTGTTACACCGACTGTACAAAATAATACCCTCTCAATCATCTGGCATTATACATAGGAACGAGGATCTAATAACTTCCCGAAATTTGAATTGCCTTTTGATTCCACATAAGCACCAAAAAAAGGTGGGGTTGCCTAACCTGCTATGGTCGAAACCAGTATCCTGCTTCAAGCGGTACATACACGTACTTATGCTTGCACTCATTTTATTAACTCTCCTGTGAACCCAAAAGGCAATTCAAATTTCGTGACCTAATTAAATCCTCACTCCTTACTTAATGAACAAATGTTCCTCCAAGCCGACCAAATTGTATGTCCTCTAAGATTTTATTAGCAAATTTTGCTGGGCTTAATTTAGAAGAGCCCTTTTTCAGAATGCTCTTCGAATTGAGAAAAGAACTGCTTATTTTTTTCATCATCAAAATAAGTAACTGCTGAATTAGTATAATAAGTGCATAGCAACTGTACTAAAATCTCTTTATACATGACATCACCCAAACAACATTGGTTTGACCGATAATTATCATAGCTAGGCTCAGTGTTTTAGAGACTGTGAAAGTACTCTGTTTTTGACCTCCCCCTTTGGAAAAGGGGGATAGAGAAGGGGGGGGTATAAGAAATTGATATTAAGTGCCTTATTTTTGTGAAAAAATATTCCCCAGCCCCTCTTTTCCAAAGAGGGGAGCTAAAATCTAATACTTTTACAATTTCTTTAGCCTGCTGTTATTGCTAAAAAAGCAGGCTAAAGCACTGCCTCCCAATAGCTATTTTATTAGTTTATATCTGGTAGAACACTATTCTTGCTGACTAAAAACCTGCTCTAAAAACACCTGCATCCGCTGCCAAGAATCTTTATCTGCCGAAGCATCATAAACTAACGGCATGTTAAAACGTTCACCAAAATCATCAGCCTCTGGATTGGTGAAACTATGCTTTACACCAGGGTAATTTACAAACTCAAGATCTGCATCAGCCGCTTTCATTTCCTGCTTTAAGGCAGAAATTTGTTCAGTAGTAACAAAAGGGTCATCAGCACCATTCAGCACTAGCATTTTCGCTTTAACATACCCTTTCTGAGCAAGCATTTTTGTAGCCAAAGAGCCGTGAAAACTTACAACACCAGCTAAATCCATCCCTACTCTCGCCATATGTAAAACGGTACCTCCACCAAAACAATAACCGATAGCGGCTATTTTGTTTGCTTCAACAGTCGGCTGTTGCTGTAACAATTTCTTAGCAACATTAAAACGTGCTTCTGCAACATTAATATCTGCTAAAGTCGCCTGCATAAATTTGTGCGCATCATCAGGGTGATCCGCTAATTTACCCGCCCCATACATATCTAACGCAAAAGCCGTGTACCCCACTTTTGCTAACATATCAGCTCGCTTTCTGGCATACGCATTATGTCCCCACCATTCATGTACAACGATTACACCGGGTCGTTTACCTTTGATGGCATCGTCATAACTGATATACCCCTGAAAAGACTGCCCTGCTATTTGATAATTAACCACTTCTGAAAGAATGTCAGCTTTAACAACTGATGTCATTGCAATGACAACCCCCAAAAACAGTACTACTTTTTTTAACATTTTTTCATCCTTTTCCTACCTAATTATCCATGAGTTTCAGCTAAATTCATAGGGCACAAGGTTTTTCTCTTAGTCCGGCTGTTACTTGGAAGGGCTAAAAATAAGCTTATTATAGATTACGTATCGCCTGAGGCTTATACGTAATCTAGTTTTTCGACTCTTTTGAATTCTAAGTGGGTAAGCAATTTTTATTAATTTAGAGTTTTTAGTAGGTACAGAATAGAAGGCTTTAGAGGGAAGGAATAAGCCTATTGTGTTGAGGGGTGTTGTGATTATTTATTACCAACTATTCCGCCAGTGTCCTGCAGGCATAAAAAAAGCACTTGGTTTTCACCTAAGCGCTTGATTTGATTGGTGGCGATACCGGGGATCGAACCTGGGACCTCGGGGTTATGAATCCCGCGCTCTAACCGGACTGAGCTATATCGCCATACCTTGAAAGAGCCGCTAGACAGCAGCTCTTGTAAAGAACGAGAATTATATATTTATCGTGTTTTTTTGTCAAACATTAAATCTAAAATGTACTACATCACCATCTTGAACCTGGTAGTCTTTCCCTTCAAGGCGCCATTTTCCTGCATCTTTAGCGCCTTGCTCCCCTTTAAAATCTATAAAGTCTTGATATGCGATTACTTCTGCTCGGATAAAACCTTTTTCAAAGTCTGTATGAATAACACCAGCTGCTTGAGGTGCTGTTGCATTAACAGGAATGGTCCATGCTCTAACTTCCATGACGCCAGCCGTAAAATAGGTCGATAAATTTAGCAGTGAGTATGCTGCCCTTACCACTCGATTCAAACCTGGCTCTTTAAGCCCCAAATCATCTAAAAACTCTTGCTTTTCATCATCTTCTAATTGAATGATTTCTGCTTCTATTGCTGCACAAACCGCAACAACATTAGCATTGTCACTTGCTGCAAACTCTTTAACTTGCTCTAGCATTGGGTTGTCTTCAAACCCATCATCTTGTACGTTTGCAACGTATAAAGCGGGTTTAAGTGTAATCAAACAAAGCTCTTTGATCATCTGAATTTCATCTTCGGTTAATCCTAGTGAGCGTACAGCTAACCCTTTATCCAAATGTGCCAGTATCTTTTCTAAAGTAACTTTTTTTGCTTGCTCTTCTTTATTACCTGTTCTTGCTGCTTTAGAGGCTTTTAATAGCATCTTTTCTACCGAGGCCATATCAGCAAGCGCTAATTCAGTATTTATAACTTCAATATCATTCATTGGGTCAATTTTCCCATCGACATGAATAACATTATCATCTTCAAAACAACGTACTACATGGATAATAGCATCAGTTTCCCTAATATTACCCAAAAATTGATTACCTAAACCCTCACCTTTTGAGGCACCAGCAACTAAACCTGCTATATCAACAAATTCGATGGTTGTGGGCAAGGTTCTTTCAGGACTAACAATTTCTGCTAGCTTATCTATCCTAGGGTCTGGAACAGGAACAACCCCTACATTTGGGTCAATTGTACAAAAAGGGTAGTTTTCCGCTGCAATAGTTGCGTTGGTTAATGCATTAAACAATGTTGATTTACCCACGTTTGGCAAACCGACAATTCCACAATAAAGTGCCATAGAATAAAAGTCTCTTAAGTCTTGATAAGAATCATATGAAAATAATTCAACCTAGAGCTAAATTATTTTTACACATGTTTCGGAAGCTATATTT
>JALSLS010000158.1 GCA_026988195.1 Methylomonas sp. | reverse complement strand
AGAAATAATGGCCCGTCCAAGCAAAGCCATATCCTATCACCGGCAAAAGTAACAATAGTAGCCAGTTACCGGTAAAAACAGCATAAAACAAATTGGCAAGCACTAAAGATGAGCCAATAAAATGAAGTCGACGGCAAATAAGATTGGTATGCTGACTAAGATAGAATGGGTAGAACTCAGTAAATGTTTTATATTCCTTTTTCATATGTTTTATAACTACTATTATTTTAGGAAGGATCGTTAATAACTCGTAGGGTGGGCAGAAAGATTGCCCACCCTACTTTTTTACAGGGTTTAATGTGTAAGTCCCTGTCGTTTTTCGCTACTGCGTCAAGGCGGTTAAGTTAAGTGGAAGCATAGGATGTGCTGACGATAGGAAGCGGGTCATACCGAAAGATGCGCTTCCTATCGTCAGCACATCCTACAGTAATCATTGTCTTAACTTAATGGCAGTGATGCAAAGCCCAATTTCCAGGTTTAAAGCAGGCTTATTATATCTGGATAATGAGTAAAGAGCTGTTGTCGGAAGTTTTCAATTTTTTCTTCATTATTACGATCCGCTCTAGGAATAGTGACCTTAACTTTGCTTACGACAGACATAGGGGCGGCTGAAAGAAAAACTAATTGATCGGCTAAAGCAATAGCCTCTCTAAGGTCATGGGTCACAAATAAGATGGTATGTGGACGTTGTTGCCAGAGGTCTATTAATAAACCTCTAACTTGGCGAGCCGTGGGTGCATCTAAAGACACAAAAGGTTCATCCATTAATAAAATATCGGGATTAATTGCAAAGGCGCGAATAATCGCTATTCGGCGGCTCATGCCTAGGGAAAGATGTTCAGGATATTTATGCTGAATATGTGTTAGCTGCATGGTTTCTAGTAAAGAATCAATAATAGCAGCTGAGGCATAAGTTAATGCTAATTCAATATTTTCCCTAACCGTTCGCCAAGGAAGTAGCCTGGGGTTTTGAAAGATATAACCAATCTTTGGTTTTTTATGTTGCTGACCAAAAGTTATTTCACCTTTATATTGTGTATCTAGGCTAGCAATTATATTCAATAACGTGGTTTTTCCACAGCCTGATGGCCCGACTAAACAGACAAAATTATTTTCAGGTAACGTCAGCTTTAAATTTGCTATAGCAGTATGCTGAACAGAATCAGCCGTGGTATAAGTTTTGTTTTGGATATCGATATGAATATCACTCATCGTTTCCACCGCAGGGCTTTTTTATCTAATGGCTTTAATATAAACAGTTCAATGGACTGAATCACCGTAATAAAGGCGATGGTATAAGCCAAAATACTTGCCACATCAAATAATTGAAAAAATAAATGGATTTGATAACCCATGCCATCACTACGCCCAAGTAGCTCAACAACCAGAATGATCTTCCATATTAAAGCTAACCCAGAACGTGTTGCCGCCATCACAAAAGGGTGTAATTGGGGCCAGATTACATGTAAAAAGGTTTTCCTTTTGCCAAATTGGTAGCAACGAGCCATTTCTAAAAGGTCTCTATCCAATGCTTTAGCGCCTTCTCTAATAGTGACAATAACATTGGGTAATTTATTAATAACCACGGCTAAAATTGCAGCTGATTCACTTAAACCAAACCAGACATAGCATAAAATAATAGTCACTAGTGCGGGGATATTTAAGAAAATCACTAACCAGTTATCAAAAAAAACATCTAATGTTTTATTTCTACCCAATGCAATACCGATAGCACAGCCTAAAAACATAGCTATCGAAAAACTGATAATAAGGCGAAATAGGGTGAGTCCTAAATGATGAGGAAGTTGACCCGATATAATTTCTTGCCACAAAACATGCAACACGACGCTAGGTAAAGGCAAGCTAGGGTCATTAATATACAAGGCTAAGCCATGCCAAATGGTAATTAATAATAAAAATGATAGGGTTGGCAGGGCTTTGTTAGCTAAATTCATGCTATGACTGAGGTTGAATGTTCCAGAAAGTTCCCGGTTGTATATTTTTAGCTTGACCTGTTAATTTGTTATGACTAAGTTTGCGTAATAATTGATAGATTTTTTCAGCACCTTGTTGCTCAGCCTTTCCCCAATGTTTAATACGACCAGCACAATAGCGCTCACGTAATTTATTTTGTGTTGTACTGTCTTTAGCTTTTGTAAGCGGAATAACCGATTGCCAGACCTTATCTGATTCACATAGTTGATTTTTAGCCTGTTGAGTGGCTGCTAGAAACTGCTTAATAAGCATTGGATTTTTATTCCCCCATTCACGATTAAAGACATAACCCAAAGTAGGCACCTCAGCCGTGATCCCCAATTGCTGTAAAATTTGTTTACCATTAATCAGTTGTTTATAACCTTTAGCCTCTAGCCTGGCTGCAAAATGCCAGTAATTAATAACCGCATCTACTCGGTTCTGTAATAGTTGTTGATTTAATAAAGGAGGAGCACCATATACTTTTTCTACCCTTGAGTTTAATGCCAATTGAAATTGTTGTTGTGCCAAGGTTTGTAGTAATAACCAGTTTTTATCTAACTCACCTCCTGCTATACCTAATTTCTTATCGGCTAAATCAGCGATGGAGTGAATGCTGGAGTTATTAGGCACTATTAATGCGCCAGAGGTGTTGGAGTAGGGATAAAAAGTAAAATCAGAACCCGATGAACGTTGACGAGACACCCATATCCAGTCAGAAACAATCATATCTACAGAGCCATATTGCAAAGCAATTTTCCCCGCCTGAGGGTTGGCAACTGGGGTAATCTCAAGTTTAAAATCAGCACTAGCGAGTAGTTGCTGGCTCTTTAAGGTAGATAATTCCCAATTAACAGTACCAAAGGCTAATACCGCAATACGTAAAGTAGGCTTTTCAATAGAAAAACTAAGGGGTGGAAATAATAAGGCAAAGCTAAGCAGAAAAAGTCTAAATTTCATTTGAATCGTTTTATTAGAAATACACTAAATAAGCCTATTTTAGCTTTACCTTTGACTAGATGCGAGAATGATTATCAAATTGATGGTAAAATCATTGAAATAGTTTGGTTTTAAATAGTTTTTATGAGCAATTTCCCAGAAACACCCCAGTTAGTTGATCGTTTTGGTAGAACAGTTGATTATCTGAGAATATCAATCACTGACCGTTGTGATTTTCGCTGCATGTATTGTATGTCGGAAGAAATGACATTCCTGCCGCGCGCACAAATTTTAACGTTAGAAGAAATTGAGTTTATTGCTCAAGCATTTGCAGAGCTTGGCGTTATAAAAATACGCATAACGGGCGGGGAACCTTTAGTTCGTCGCGGTGTTTTAGGCTTATTGGAACGCTTGGGTCAAATTGAGTCACTTAATGAATTAGTGCTTTCAACCAATGCCTCAAAGTTAGAAGACATGGCAGAGCCAATCAAGCAAGCGGGTGTGAAACGAATCAATATTAGTTTAGATACCTTGGATGCGGATAAATTTAAACAAATCACCCGAACAGGAGATTTATCCCAAGTATTAAAAGGGATTAAAGCCGCAACAAAAGCAGGGTTTGAAAAAATCAAAATTAATGCGGTTATTTTAAAAAACCGTAATCATTTAGAAACAATAGATCTAGTACAATTTGCTGTTGATCAGGGGATTGATATTAGTTTTATTGAAGAAATGCCATTGGGTGTGGTCAGTAGCCATGACCGAGCAGAAGTGTATTACTCCAGTGATTTAATTAAAGCTGATTTAGAAGAAAAATTTGAATTGCACGCGGTCGCAGATAATACTGGGGGGCCTTCGGTCTATTTTAAAGTGGCAGAAAGTAATACGCGAGTTGGGTTTATTTCCCCGCACAGTGCCAATTTTTGTAGCACCTGTAACCGTGTTAGGTTGACAGTGGAAGGGCGCTTATTACTTTGCTTGGGGAACGAACATTCAGTTGATTTGAAAAAAGTGATCAGAGCCAACCCTGGTGATATGGAAAAGCTGAAACTAACTATTATTGAAGCGATGAAGATTAAACCTGAAAAACACGAGTTTGATCTAACGGAACAACCTATTATTTTAAGGCATATGAGTGCTACTGGTGGCTAACCACTATACAAAGGACTAAATAAACAAAGTATGAAGAATATCCAATATAAAGCACACCCATGGCATGGCATTAGTGCGGGGGAAAAAGCCCCTGAGATTGTTACCGCATTTATAGAAATTGTCCCCAGCGATACCGTCAAATATGAAATTGACAAAGAAACAGGCTATTTAAAAGTAGATCGGCCACAAAAATTCTCTAATACAATTCCTACCCTTTACGGTTTTATTCCACAAACTTATTGTGACGAAAGAGTGGCCGAGTATGCACGAGATAATGCGGATGGGGCAGTGGTTAATAAAGGCGATGGTGACCCCTTAGATATTTGTGTACTCAGTGAACGCACAGTTAGCCATGGTAATATTATTTTACCTGCAATTCCTATTGGTGGCTTTCGGATGATTGACGGTGACGAAGCAGATGATAAAATTATTGCAGTGTTGAAAGGGGATGAATTTTATATGCAGTGGAATGATGTAAGTGATTGTCCCAGATCCTACATTAATCGCTTAAAGCATTATTTTTTAACCTATAAAAATTTACCAGGTGAAAAAAGTGTCTGTCAAATTACCCATGTTTATGGGCGAGATGAAGCTCACGAAGTGATTCGTCGATCACAACAAGATTATAAAAATTATATAGTCAATAATTATTTAAATTAACCAATTGAATAACAATGAATAAAACATTAAGTGCAGATGAGATTATTGCTCAAGCACGAAAATATAAAGAAGGGCGCGAAAAAAATTACCGAGAGAAAGCCTTAAAGCTTTACCCTTGGGTTTGTGGGCGCTGTACTCGTGAATTTACCCATGCAAACTTATCAGAATTAACAGTACATCATAGAAATCATAACCATGATGACAACCCAGAAGATGGTAGTAACTGGGAGCTACTTTGTCTTTATTGTCATGATAATGAACATTCTCGATTTGAAGAACAAGTGCGTTATGGAAGTACTTCAGCATCTATAGCAGAAGATCACGGGGGGGATGCTACCTTTAACCCCTTTGCCGATTTAAAAAGCATGCTAAAAAAGTAGGAGCGACCGCCCTCGGCGCGAATAAAATAATGCTCTTTCTCTGTGATCTTATGAAGAGGGAATCGCGCCGAGGGCAGACGCTCCTACAAAATAGAATGTAACGGTTCACTTCCCCCTTTGAAAAAGGTCTCAATCGGCTCCTGCCTAGTGCGACACTAGTACATCCTTGTACAACGGGGGATTGAGGGGGATTTGCCTAATCCCTCTTTTCCAAAAAGGGGGGCTGAACGGTTACAATAGAATCAATATGAATAAATGTGGTTGGGCACTTGCCTCTAAATCAGAAGAAAAATATCATGACCAAGAGTGGGGCATGCCGATTCATGATGACCGCTTATTATTTGAATTTTTGATATTAGAGGGCGCGCAAGCAGGATTAAGCTGGTCAACCATCTTAAATAAAAGGCAAGGGTATCGGAAAGCCTTTGACGGTTTTGATGCCAATAAAATAGCGGTTTATGACCAAGAAAAAGTTCAGCAGCTATTAAATAACCCAGAGATCATCAGAAATAAACTTAAAGTAAAGGCTGCAATAATTAATGCCAAAGCTTTTTTAAAGATACAACAGTCAGGTGGTTTTGATCAATATATCTGGCAATTTGTACAAGGTAAAACAATTCAAAATCACTGGAAAAAGGCTGAGCAGGTCCCCGTTTCAACCTCCGAATCAGAACAGATGAGCCAAAGCCTAAAACAAAAAGGCTTTAAGTTTGTTGGCCCAACTATTTGTTACGCTTATATGCAGGCCGTTGGGATGGTTAATGATCATACGGTGGATTGTTTTAGGCATGCTCAGTTATTGAGCTAGACACCGCGCTTTGCTTGATAAGCCAACCCAACTTACAATGTTTTGTAGGAGCGCCCGCCCTCGGCAATTGCTCCTGCATTGCTCTACCTACGTGCATCCATGCACTAGTCGGCGCGAATATAATAATGCTCTTTTCTCTAAAACTTTCAATTACCTTCGCGCCGAGGGCGGACGCTCCTACATTACCATTATCTACTCACAAGCTGAATAGTTACCCTACAATATAAGTTATTTATTGCGATTTACCTTAAACCAATCTGTTGCAGAGGAAAAAATGGATATAACGAGCCAAAAACAACATAATACAAACTTCAATCAGTTGATAAAATCCCAGAAAACCCTCATATTATCAACCTTAACAGAATCCAGTAAACCCGAATCAAGCTATGCACCTTATGTAACAGACGAACAAGGTGTGTTCTATATCTACGTAAGTGAACTGGCTGCGCATACTCAAAATATGCTACAAAATCAAAAAGCCAGTATCCTGTTTATTCAACCCGAAAGTGAAGCAAAAAACCTTTTTGCTCGTGAAAGGGTCATCTTTGATTGCACAATTAGTGAAGTTCAACAGCAAGATGAATGCTATTATAAGCAAATGCTAATAATGAAAGAAAAGTTTGGCGAGACGGTAGATTTATTACAAAGCCTGCCTGATTTTCATTTATTAGCTTTAACCCCTATTAATGGAAAGTATATTGCTGGTTTTGGCAAAGCATTTTCTATTAATATGGATAATAATTCACTACAGTTTGAAAACTAGAGAAAATGAATAAAGTATTACTCATTATTTTCCTCAATTTTTTATTAATAGGGTGTTCGACAACGGGAGAGGGCTATATGCAACAGCAACAATTATTGACTCAAATAAATGAGGGAAAAGCCCCCATTATTATTGACGTACGATCAACGGGCGAATACCAGTCTGGCCATGTCCCAGGTGCTATTCATGTGCCTTTTTGGAGTGCTTTTAGCACTGATAAAATGGATGTATATAAAAAAGAAGATCCTATTGTCATGTATTGTGCACACGGACCCAGAGCTGGTATTGCTAAATTAGCCTTTTATTTAGCGGGGTTTAAAAATCTGAGCTATTTATCTGGACATATGACAGCATGGAGTAAAGCAGGTTTACCAATGGAGTTTCCACAAAAGTAACCGTTCAATTCCCCTTTTGAAAAAGGGGAATTGAACGGTTACCCACAATAAAACCCAGTAATGTGAAAATAATATGATGAAGAAAATACACTATGCCTTAGTTTTATTGCTATTAATTAGCTCACCAGCAATTTTTGCAGATAAAGCACTAGAAAAGTTTTCTTCACTTGAAAATGCAGGTTTGCTGATGGTTGATAAATTAGGACGGACTGTATTATCAGAGCACGAAAATGTTGCTTTTATCCCCGCCTCAACCACTAAATTAGTCACAGCATGGCTAGCCTTAAAACATTGGGGTAAAAATCACCACTTTGAAACTGATTTTTATTTAGATAAAGTAAGTAAAACACTTTGGGTCAAAGGAAGTGGTGACCCTTACCTCGTTTCTGAAGAATTAATGATCCTAGCCAAAAATCTTAAACAACAAGGTTTAACTCAGGTTAATGCGATTGGGTTAGATAACTCTTTTTTTCAGAAAAATGTAACGTTACCAGGGACAGGGCAAACAAATAATCCTTACGATGCAGTACCTTCTGCGCTTGCCGCAAATTTTAATACGGTTCATCTTAAAAAAGTGAACGGGCAGCTTGTTTCTGCAGAACCACAAACCCCCTTAACACCGTATGCTAAATCTTTAGCTGGACAATTAAAAAGAGGTCGCTCATTAAGAGTGAATACAGGGTCAAACCCTGCTAATGCAGAGCATTATTTTGCAGAACTTTTAGCCGCTTTTTTACGTCAAGAAGGGGTTAAAGTGGGGAGTAAAATTATCAGAGGGCAGGTCACCAATGCATCCCTGTTTTATACGCACAAGAATAGTAAATCTTTAGCTGAAATGATTCGAGCGATGATGAAATACTCAACTAATTTTCTAGCTAATCAACTGGTATTAAGCTTGAGTGCTGAAGCTTATCAAAAGCCTGCAAATAAAGCCGATGTACAGCGTTATATGGAACAAAAACTGACAAATCATTTCAACTGGAAAAACTTTACCATGAAAGATGGGGCAGGGCTTTCCCGTGATAATAGACTATCACCCTCCCAGTTAATTGATTTGCTACAAGCTTTTCGACCTTGGAAAGCATTATTGCCAGAAATTGAATCAAATATCTTTGCAAAATCAGGTACCATGAATAAAATCAGTACCTTAGCGGGCTATATTGTCATTGATAATAAATGGCAGCCTTTTGCGTTAATGATGAATCAATCTGTACCTTATCGATTAAGAAATCATATTGCTTTGGAGTTGGCTAAGTTGCCGGTAGGATTAAATAGATTATAAATTAAGTTTTTGGTAAAAAAGGGGGAGGAGGATTTTATAAAAAATAAAATATTGAATTAAAAGGATTTTTTAAAATTTAAAATCACTCGCAACCCATCTTTGCTAAAGTGTGGATAAAATACATGCTTTAAATTATTAAGCTGTGGTTTGTATATAAACTCCGCAGTCGTGACCGCGCGAAGTAAAGCCATGTAAAATAATGTTGAGAAACTCTATTAACGTAAAGGAATACCTGAATGGACAAAAGACAGCTCAGCGAAACTGACATAATAAGCAAATACATCATGCCAGCCATACAGCAAGCAGGCTGGGATTTGATGACGCAAATTCGTCAAGAAGTTAAATTGCGAGAGGGTAAAGTCATCGTGCGTGGCCAGTTAGGTATTCGCAAAACAGTTAAATCCGCTGACATTGTCCTTTACCATAAACCCAACCTTCCTCTCGCTGTAATAGAAGCTAAAGCCAATAAACATGAAGTTGGCAAAGGCATGCAGCAAGGTTTAGATTATGCCCGCTTATTAGAGGTCCCTTTCATCTTCGCTTCAAATGGTGATAGTTTTATCTTTCATGACAAAACCAATCCAGCCATGCTTGAGTCGCAGATTCAATTATCTGAATTTCCCACACCAGAGCAGCTTTGGCAAAAATATTGTGTATTCCGTGGGTTTACAGAAGCTCAGTTACCATTAATAACCCAAGGCTATCATGATGATGGCAGTGGCAAAACGCCACGTTATTATCAATTACAAGCCATTAATAAAACGATAGAAGCAGTCTCACAAGGTAAAAACCGCATGCTATTGGTGATGGCAACGGGCACAGGTAAAACTTACACCGCATTTCAAATCATATGGCGACTATGGAAAGCCCGTCAGAAAAAACACATTTTATTTTTAGCCGATAGAAATGTTCTGGTTGACCAAACTCGCACCAATGATTTTCAACCCTTTGGTACAGCCATGACCAAAGTGACTGGACGAACGGTTGACCCTGCTTACGAAATACACCTTGCTTTATACCAGGCATTAACAGGCCCAGAAGAAAACCAAAAAGCTTATAAACAAGTTGATAAAGATTTCTTTGATTTAATTATTATTGACGAGTGCCATCGTGGCAGCGCCTCAGAAGACAGTGCATGGCGCGAGATTCTTGAATACTTTAGCTCAGCAACTCAAGTTGGTTTAACTGCAACTCCTAAAGAAACCGAAGAGGTATCAAATATCGATTATTTTGGTGAGCCCGTTTATACTTACTCATTAAAACAAGGGATTGAAGATGGTTTCTTAGCACCTTATAAAGTCGTAAGGGTTGATATAGATATTGATTTACAAGGTTGGCGACCCACTAAAGGACAAATTGATAAAAATGGTGAGTTGATTGATGACCGTATTTTCAACCAAAAAGATTTTGATCGTACTTTAGTAATAGATGAGCGCACTCAACTAGTAGCACAAACCATTAGCAGTTATCTAAAACGCACCGATCCGATGGCAAAAACCATTGTCTTCTGCAACGACATAGACCACGCAGAACGCATGCGTCGTGCATTAATTAACTTAAATCCAGAACAAGTCGCTAAAAATGATAAATATGTCATGAAAATTACAGGCGATGATGAAATAGGCAAAGCCCAGCTCGACAATTTTATAAATCCAAAGAAAGCCTACCCCGTTATTGTCACCACATCTGAGTTAATGAGCACAGGTGTCGATGCTAAAACTTGTAAACTTATCGTGCTGGACCAAAACATTCAATCGATGACTAAGTTTAAACAAATTATTGGTCGTGGTACGCGGATTGACGAAAAATATAACAAACTTTGGTTCACTATTTTAGACTTTAAAAAAGCCACCGAGCTTTTTGCCGATGAAGATTTCGATGGCCCGCCTGAAAAAATATTAAAAACCAAACCTGAAATTATTATTGATGAAAGTAATGATGACTTTATCACTGAACTTACAGCTGATGATGAAAGTTCAATAGATAGCGATCCAGCCGGTACAAACGAGCCAGAGTCTGAATATGATCCAAGCAGTGATAATTTTGAAACAGGTGAAATAAATACCGACTGGGGTGATGATGAAACTCGATTTATTAAATTTCGAGTATCAGGTATTACCGTTAAGAAAATAGCTGAACGTGTCCAATACTACGACACCGATGGTAAATTAGTGACAGAATCTTTTAAAGACTACACCCGTAACACGATATTAAAACAATTTTCCTCACTCGATGATTTCATTCAAAAATGGCAGGATTCCGAACGAAAACAAATTATTATTGATGAACTAGCCGCAGAAAGTGTTATCTGGGAAGCGCTAGAAGATGATGTCAGTAAAGATCTTGACCCCTTCGACCTGATTTGTCACATCGCTTTTGATCAACCGCCCTTAACTCGCAAAGAACGTGCAAATAACGTTAAAAAAAGGAATTATTTCACCCAGTATTCGGATGTCGCACAAAAGGTCTTAAACGCCCTCTTAGATGCTTATGCCGATGAAGGCGTAAAAGCCATTGAAGGCAAAGATGCGTTAAAAGCAAATAGCATTATTCCTTTTGGTCGCCCGCTGGAAATAGCCAAAAAAGCTTTTGGTGGGCCACAAAAATACAATACAGCAATTACTGAGCTAGAAACCATGCTCTATCAAAATGAAACAAATAAAAGACAAGCATAATACCTTGGCTTATATAAATAACTCGTAGGGTGGGCAATCTTTTTTGCCCACCGTAATACGGCTTTAATGGTGGGCAAAAAAACTGCCTACCCTACAAATTTAACATAAAGATAATACATGTCAGTCAGTTCAGTTATAAAATCCATCCAAGACATTATGCGTAAAGATGCTGGTGTAGATGGTGATGCACAACGCTTGGGTCAAATGTCGTGGTTGCTGTTTCTAAAAATATTTGATGCTCAGGAAGAAGAGCTGGAATTTGAACAAACAAATTACCAAGAGCCACTCCCAAGCCAATATTTATGGCGCAACTGGGCGGCTGATAATCAAGGTATAACGGGGGAAGAATTACTCGGTTTTGTCAATGACCAACTCTTTCCTGACCTTAAAAATTTAACCGCACCGATCAATATGAATCCGCGTGGTTTTGTGGTTAAAGAAGCTTTTAGTGATGCCTTTAACTACATGAAAAATGGCACACTGCTACGCCAAGTGATCAATAAACTTAATGAAATTGATTTCACCGACTCACAAGAACGCCACCTGTTTGGTGATTTATATGAGCAAATATTAAAAGACCTACAAAGCGCAGGCAATGCAGGTGAATTCTACACGCCTAGAGCCGTTACCCGTTTTATGGTTAACCGTATTGACCCAAAACTAGGCGAAAGCCTGATGGATCCAGCCTGTGGAACAGGTGGGTTTTTAGCTTGTTCAGTGGATCATATTAAAGATAATTATGTCAAAAATACCAGCACCGATTTGCCCATCTTACAAAAGCAAATTCATGGGGTAGAGAAAAAGCAATTACCGCACTTACTTTGTACCACCAATATGTTGTTGCATGGCATAGAAGTCCCCGTACAAATTAAACACGGTAATACTCTAAGCAAGCCGCTTTCCAGTTGGGATGAAGAACTCGATATTATCATCACCAACCCACCTTTTGGCGGCACCGAAGAAGACGGTATAGAAAAAAACTTTCCGACTGAATACCGTACCCGTGAAACCGCTGATTTATTCTTACAACTGATTATAGAAGTATTAAAGGATGTTGGCCGTGCGGCGGTAGTGTTACCTGATGGTACTTTGTTTGGTGAAGGTGTAAAAACCAAAATAAAAAAGTTACTCACCGAAGAGTGTAATTTACACACCATTGTACGTTTACCCAATGGCGTGTTTGCACCTTACACGGGTATTAAAACCAATATTTTATTTTTCACTAAAGGCAAGCCTACCGAAAACATCTGGTATTACGAACACCCATACCCAGAGGGCGTAAAAAACTATAATAAAACCAAACCGATGAAGTTTGAGGAATTTCAAACCGAAATAGATTGGTGGGGTGATGAAGCCGATGGTTTTGCTAAACGGGTAGAAACTGAACAAGCATGGCAAGTCAGTATTCAAGACATTATCGAGCGTAATTTTAATTTAGATATTAAGAACCCGCATGTGGATGAAGTCATCAGCCATGGTCCTGAAGAATTACTCAGTGACTACAGTAAACAGCAAGCCGATATACAAGCCTTGCGTGAACAACTAAAAGTGATTTTAAGCCATGCAATAACAGGTAATCAATAATGGCAGATACTCGCTCACAGATAACCAAACAGACCCCATCGTTCCCATGCTCCAGCGTGGGAATGCAGCCAGTGACGTTCTACGTCACAGAACGCAGAGCGTTCCTAGATGAGTTCCCACGGAGACTGTGGGAATTAGCACAGCTGAAGGGTTATCACCATGAAGATCATGAAGATAATGAAGGGAAAGGCATAAGTTCTTTTACCTTCAAGTCCTTCATGCGCTTCATGGTAAAACCAAGCTCCTCATTCCCATGCTACAAACCGTGGGAATTAGCTGGTTTTGGTGGGGGCAATCAATAATGATAGATGCTGACTCACTGATAACAGAACATATTGATATTTGGACAACCGCTATCAAAAAACGCTCGGCAACAGGGCGGGGTAATAATAAAAAAATAGAGCTGACAGGTATTAAAAAACTGCGGGAATTGATTTTAGAATTGGCGGTGCGTGGGCAATTAGTCCCACAAGATCCGAATGATGAACCTGCGGCGGTATTGCTGGAAAAAATAGCGGCTGAAAAAGCGCAGTTGATTAAAGATAAGAAGATTAAGAAAGCTAAAGTGTTGCCTGATATTGGGGAGGATGAAAAGCCGTTTGAGTTGCCGAGTGGTTGGGAATGGACAAAGCTAGGTCTTATAGCTGAAATTGCTCCGAGAAATCAGTTAGATGATAATGTTCAAGTATCTTTTATTCCTATGCCACTAATAACAACTAATTATAAGGGCTCACATGGGCAAGAGATTCGCAAATGGAGTGAAATTAAGAAAGGTTATACTCACTTTTCGGATGGAGATATTGGATTAGCTAAAATTACCCCGTGCTTTGAAAATAGCAAAGTAGCAGTGTTTAGTGGGTTGAAAAATGGCTATGGAGCAGGTACAACAGAATTACATATAGCACGACCTTTTGGTGAAATGATAAGTCATTATTTTGTTTTGTTATACCTAAAGGCTCCACAGTTTTTGCAAGTAGGAAAAACAAAAATGACTGGTTCTGCTGGACAAAAGCGAGTGCCAGTAGGTTTCTTTGCAGGAAATCCTATGCCTTTTCCTCCACTAGCCGAACAACACCGCATCGTCGCCAAAGTCGATGAACTGATGGCCTTGTGTGATCAGCTAGAGCAACAAACCGAAGACAGCATCACCGCCCATCAAACCTTAGTGGGAACCCTGCTAGCCACATTAACCAGCAGCAAAAATACAGAAGCCTTTAGTCAAAGCTGGGCAAGAATCGCCGCACACTTCGATACCCTATTCACCACAGAGCACAGCATCGACCAGCTAAAACAAACCGTCTTACAACTCGCGGTCATGGGCAAACTCGTCCCACAAAACCCCAACGACGAACCCGCCTCCGTATTACTGGAAAAAATAGCCGCTGAAAAAGAGCAGTTGATTAAAGATAAAAAGATTAAGAAAGCTAAGGTATTGCCTGCGATTAGTGATGATGAAAAACCGTTTGAATTGCCGTGTGAGTGGGAGTGGGTTAGATTTGGTTTGCTATTTAAATCCTTTTCAAATGGCCTATATAAACCATCAAAATTTTATACGGAACAAGGCTTTATTTCATTGAGAATGTACAACATTCAAAATGGTGAGATTAATTTTAGTGCCGCTAAAAGAGTTGAGTTAAATCCTAATGAACTTGAGCAATTTTTGTTAGAAGAAAATGATTTATTAATTAATAGAGTGAATAGTAAAGAGCTAGTTGGAAAAACAGCCATTATCCCAGCATTTCAAGAACCTCTAGTATACGAAAGTATGAATATGCGAGCTAAATCGTTTATAAATTATATTTCTGCACATTACCTAAACTTATTTATGATGTCCCAACTAGCAAAAGATTCAATATCATCGTTTGCTAAGGAAGCGATTGGTCAAGCCTCAATAAATCAAGGTCAAGTTAGTTCAATAAAGACACCGCTTCCACCACTATTAGAACAGCACCGCATAGTAAAAAAAGCCGATGAACTATTAACCCTATGTGACCAACTAAAAACCCGTCTCAGCGCAGCCCAAACCACCCAAGTCCACCTCGCTGATACGATTGTAAAACAAGTGGTAAACTAAGCTGATATGTCAAACATTAATAAACCCATTAGGCTTCAAGCATGAGACGTTTTGAAAAAATACAAGGTATTCTAGGAAAAGAAATAACGGATGACATAAAAAAAATATATCTTATTGGTTGCACGGGCGCAGGGAAAACCTCTTTAGTACAGCATATTATAGGTTCTAAAAAGCATGGCTTTCCAGTCACGACACATAGACGGACAACGATTGCACCCACTGAATATGTGATTAAAAAAAACCTTCCTTTTAAAACAACAATCATCCTCAAGAAAGAGCAAGATGTTCGTTATGCGATTGAGGAGTTGATTCAACTTGCTATCTTAAAAGGGAAAGAAGATGGCAGTGGTATTGAAGATATTGTTTATGAGCTAGAACAATCTGCCGATGAGCGTTTTAAATTAAACCAGATGGTTTCCGTAGCTTCATTTACTAAAATAGCAACGGAGATTAATAAGACGATATTACCCTCAATAGCAAACAAAGAGAGTAATGATGAGACGCTTTTTTCTGATGCCATAATCAAACAAGCGATTAAGAAAATTATCGAGGATATTTTAACTGAAATAAATAATATCTTTAATAACGCCTTTGGTAATGGCTTTACATTATTTAGTGATGATCTGGTTGTCATTAAAGGGATTAATAATAAAGATGATTTTATTATTGAAAATAAAAAACTATTGAGCCATGAATTTGGCTCTATTGCCATGTTAGCGGAATATGTTCGTATTGAAGGTGATTTATTAGCCGACTGGTTAGATAATAGCCTTGAGTTTGTATTGATTGATGGTGAAGGTATTGGCCATTCTTTAGGTGAAAAGAGAGATACACTTTCTGCGCGTCATTATGACTTTTTTAACTTTTGTAACGCTATTATCTTATTAGATGATGCAGTAAATCCATTTGCAGCAGGTGGACATGGTGCAATTGAAGGTATTTATCTAAATGGTCATCAAAATAAGTTTAGGTTGGTTTTTTCAAAGGTCGATAAGCTGGAACAGGCAGATAAAAATGCCTATTTTAGACGGAATATTAATAATTTAAAAAGTGCCTTAAAAAAAGATGATATAGATTTTAAGGTAGAAAATAAAGACAGCTATAAATTAAAAGGGCTAGATAAACAAAATACTTCTGAGGATACAAAAAAAGAAATTGTTAAGTTACTGTTAAGTATCCATGACGTTCAAGAGGATAACCTAAGAGAATTAGAATATGACTTTAATGTATTATTTTCTAAATTTAATAGTGACCAATTAATTGATGGTATTCAAAATAAAATCAATAAAGAACACTGGGCTGTTGTTAAAGCCCTATCAAAGCGCCTAGCTAATGATGAAATTGAATACAGGCATTTAAAGCCATTAAGTTGGATTTTGATGTTTATTATGCGTGATATTAATGTTTTTTTGAAAAGAGAAGATGAGTTAGTTTCAGAGGTCTGTGATAGCCAAAATAAAATTAAACAGAAATTTTCAAATAAATTAATTAACTATATATATACTAATTTTATTAAAGACAAAGATCATTTATGGTTGCAGGCTTTTGAAAAAAATGGAATAGGCTCACATTTAGTAAGAAAAGAATTTATATTTGGACAGATACTTAATAAATTTTTGCCAAGAAAAAATAATATTGAAGCATTTGCTCAGTTTAGGGGGGATATAAAACAGCTACTCTTAGCGTCAGGTGCTAAAGAAATTAAAACCGCAAAAAAAATTGTGATTACTCATGTCTCAATTAAAAAGATATTTGGTCGTAAAAATATTGAATGGTCATTAGAGTCAGAAACTAATATTTTGATTGGTAAAAATGGCTGTGGTAAATCCACTCTTTTAAAGTTGATTTATGCTTGTATCAATAACGATATTGAAACATTGGAATATTATGATTCTCCCTATGTAGAACTTACCTTATCAAAAACATTTGATAATGGGACAGTTCAAGAATCAAAAATCACACCTAGCCAATCAATAGCGAACATGAACATTGTACTGGTGAATACCTTTGATATTAAATATGACAAGCATAACCAAGATCTAATTGATTTAGATAGCCAGTTAAGTCGTTTGGTGAGTAAATTTGGCGAGTATCAAAGAAGTTTAACCCAAGTAGTCAATAAAAAAGTAGCTGAGAAAAAGACAGAAAGAGATGAGCTTTTACAAAATATTTCTACAGCCACGCAAGAGGAGTTGGCTAAGTTTCAGCAGTTATCCATTGAAATAAATAATGTCACTGATGAAATTAATAAACCTTTGCTTGAGTTTAAAACATTAATAGATGATTATTTTTCTACTTCAAATAAATCACTGATCATAGATAACGAAGACACTGCATTATTAGTTAAAATCGAAGATAATTTGAAACCTATTGCTGTCACGGATTTATCTTCAGGTGAAAAACAGCTTTTAATTATCTTTTTAACGGTTATTTTACAGAAAAACACCCCTTTTATTTTGCTAATGGATGAACCTGAAACCTCTTTGCATGTTGAGTGGCAATCTACTTTTATAGATAACATTAAAAAATTAAATTCAGCGATGCAAATTATCATTGCTACACATAACCCTTTAATTGCGCTTAACAGAAAGCAAGGGGAAATCGGCACAATAGACGTTGATAATGAGCTTGTTAATGTAGAAAGAGCAGGCACAAAATATCAAGATGTATCCTCTATTCTTTTAAATTATTTTCATTTGAGCACTTTGGTTGGAGTCGAAATGAAAAACAAACTGACAGCGCTATTTAATTTAAAAACTCAAGAATCATTATCTGATGAAGAGCGAAGCACACTCGATGCGCTGGAAAAAAAGCTAGGTGGTACATTAGCCACTAATTTTATTTACGATAGACATTATTTACATTTTTTAACCTTTATTAAAGAAAATTATCAATTAGATTTTGATAAACTCACTGAAATATCTGATGCAGAAATGGATAGTTTATTAGGTGAATTTAAGGGCTTGTTTGATGATTGATATGCGGGGGATTTTTTCTCATTCTGAATATGCAGACACTGTTGAGAAATTTGAAGAGTATAAACTTTGTGAAGCATCTATTTGTCGGTGGAGTATTTTTAAAAAACTGCATAAAGACATTGCCCATAATAAATGCCCTTTTTGTGAAACTACGCTAGATACTACAGCGCTTAATTCCTCTGGAACGATTGACCATTTTAGGCCGCAAGCTATGGATATGTACCCAGATTTAAAATGTGAGCCAAAAAATTATATCTTAATGTGTAACCTTTGTAATACTCGATACAAGGAATCTAAGTTTCCTTTAGTTGATAAATCTAAAAGAGCAACACAGGCTAAAATGATGGAAGAAACAGAGGAGGAACAACCTTTGTTATTTAATCCAGCCGAAGAAAATCCCCTTTATTTTTTTGAATTAGCTTTTAGGCAAACAGAAAAAGGAGGTATCTTAGAACTTAAAGAAAGAAAAAACCTATCTAAAGATTCTTATGCTTATCAAAGAAGTGAGGCGATGATAAATTTATTTGGTTTAGGCTATGTTAATGAAGATATTCACCCAGATGAAGAGGCAAAGGAATTAAGAGTCGATATTTTGACCGCCCATTATGAAGCCTTTATTGAATTGGCACAGGCGGTTAAAAAGGCAATAAAGACTGGGGATAAAAAACCACTTGCTCTTTTTGTTCGAGATAAAAATAGAACAGAAATGCTAAAAGAATATGGTTTCTATCAGTTTTTACTAAACGAGCAGTTTGATATCTATTGATAGTAGCCCGTATGAAGCCCGTGCAATACGGGCATTAGATGCGATTTTTAACCGAATAATTCAGCATGAGTGCCACAGCGCACCAATATTAATTCATTGTTTGCGCTATTAATATCCCAAATCAGTAAAAAGTCAGGTTGGATGTGGCACTCCATGTGAGGTTTCCAGTTCTCTGTTAATAAGTGTGGTTTGTATTGTTTAGGAATAGGGATACCTTGAACAAGGTAATCATTAATTAAAACTTTTAATCTCTCGGTATCTTTTTTCGCATCGCGACTGGCTTTCTGTAAATCTTTTTTGAACTGGTTTTTGGCTTTAATGCTGAGCATCACCCAGCACCTCATTAAATAAGTCATCGACAGAATCATACGATTCTTTTGTTACCTTTTCCTTCATTGCCTCTAGTGTTACCTTATTCGGTATTTTAAGCTCAATAGGAAACTCCTGACGTAAGGAAACTTGCGTCAAAAATAAACGAATCGCCTCTGTCATACTCATCCCTAAATCATCCAGCACCTGTTCTGCGCTCTGCTTTAATTCGTGAGTCACTCGAGCTCTAACGATTTCGGTTTTTAATGCTGTCATAATCGCAACCCCTTTAATGAAAAAACGTTATCAGTGTAGCACGAAAAGGCTACTTTAAAAGTGACTTATTCTTTACAAGTTTCACTGGTTACGATTGGAATATTCAGCAACTTGCTTACACCAGCACAAGTGCTAATTTAGCAAACATCAAGAAATGAAGGGGATTTATACTTATTAATAGGGGAGCATCACGACAATACCGCGCTTAATATTTACCATTAAGCACATTTTTAAAAAATAGATTCAAAAGACTGAAATCAGTTTGTTGTTTTTCCGGCTTTTGAGCCTTCGCTTTAAAGTGCAATAATTCAGATTCAATAAACTCGCTGATAATATTTATTCGAGGCAGGTAAGCGCTTTCAAAGCCTTTACGTTTATCCGCTAACAACTTTTCTATGGCTAGCTTTAGTGGTGGCTCATGCACTAACTCTTCAACAAGTTCTGAAAAATCCATAGGTACAACACCTCTGTCTTGTTCTATCCATTGCATTGCTAACACAGGCCGTAAAACATAAAAGTATTTTTTAATTCTGACGCTATTACCTTGCAGGTATTCGCGAAAATTACCATTCGCCATGTGTGAGTAGTGATAAAAGCATGACCGAGGGGAATAATGCGCTGTGATTAACTTTTGGAAGTCTTCAGTAAATCTATCATTTTTATAATAAATGATAGGCGAATTGAGCCATTCTATTAACGCGGGATTTGATTTGCGCATGAGTTTTAATGCTTTCTTTAAATCCCAGCCATTGATGTCGAGAAGGTCGTTAATGGGTTGCTCTACAACATCCCTGCAATACTCATAATCAACGCGGAGATACCATTCAGTGGGTCTGACATAAATAAAACGAACATCATAATCACTATCTGCCGATGGAAAACCCCAGGCTCTGCTTCCTGACTCACAAGCATACAAAATGTTGATATTTTCTTTTTCTTCAATGGATTTTAAATTTTCAATAATTTTATCGCGCATTGAATATCTTCAGTCTTAGGTATCTGGAAATAAAAAAACATCACCGGCATTAAGATAAGCAATTTTCTGTAGGATGTGCTGACGATAGGAAGCGCATCAGCTGTAAACGATACGTTTCGTTATATTAACTTAATGGCAGTGATGGAGATTATGGGAACTATCTAAATCAGTACAAATATTAATTTAGCTCTCACCCTGCGAACTAAAAATTGCATGGCTAAGGACTCTTTCAGCCAGCCGAGAAAAAGGCATGCTTTGTATCCACACAGAACCGGTACCAG
>JALSLS010000157.1 GCA_026988195.1 Methylomonas sp. | reverse complement strand
CAGTATTGCGTTAGACAGACCAAAAAACAGGTATTTTTTCCAGTTAAAAGTTAACCCAGTTTTATTCGCCTGCCCTTGAAGGGCAATACCCGCAGTGGCACTCCATAAAAACATGCTTGATCCTGCACAGATGCTTGCCGCATAAACGATATAGACCCAAGGACCAAATATTGATAATTGATCACTTTCTAACTCAATAACCATTGGTAGCACAATAGCGGCTGCAGGCCCAGCTTGAAATAGTCCACTGGCAAACAAAACAAGAAGTGACATTGCAAATAATAAATAGCTTGGATTGGCAATTTCCCTCACCAGATACTTGGACAAAATATCCAGCAAAGGTGATGAAGAGACCAAGGTGCCAATTAATAAAACTAATGAGGTAATTAATAGGGGTCTCAAGTCATACCTTGACATGACTGAAGCAATTAGTTTAGATGGCGAAACTATTAGTGAGGCTACCAACCCTACGATGGCAGTATAATGAAAGCGCCAAGTGTTAGGGTCTAACAAAGCCCATGAAACAAGCATGCCAGCAAAAACCATAATAAGTAGAGTTGTGGTTTTTAAATCCACCCTAATATATTTATAATCTTGCATCATTGCTAGAATGCCAAGTTTAGCTTGCTGCTTGTGAGCTTTATTTTCATCATGAAAATCTTTTCTATACCAACTGTAATAAAGTGAAACTATAATTAAGGCAGTAAAAAAGAAGAAAGGTAGCGCATGAGTAATATAGGCTGAGAAAGAAATAGCTTGAGTATCCATTAGTAAGATCGCGGGCAAATCACCAATGGGCGTTGCCGCCCCCCCAAGGTTACACATGGAAACAACCAGTGACAGGCATACAATTTTTTGCTTGTCTGTCAGCCTGAGAGCAGTAAATAGAGTCGATATGATGGGGAATAATACAAATAATGCGGCAAGGTTATTTATTAGTGCGCTAATTATGAACATGCCCATTCCGCATAAAACAAGTACACTTATTTTTGAGCCTTTTGTTCTTCGAGCAAAATACAGCCCTGCCTGCTCAGGGCTTCTGGTTTTAATCAAAAGAAGAGAAAATATATCCAGACAGAATAAAATACAAAGTACGCCTATGGGATAGTTCGTTAGAACAGAGTCAAAACTAACTGTATCCGTAAGAACGAGTAGGGTAAAAGTAATGCAGGTTAAAATTAATATTGCCACTTTAAATTATCCTGTGAAAAATTGATATTGGTGTATTTTATTCCTGCCGGAGTGAGTATGCGGTCGAATCGTTCGTTGCAAATCGGCTCCCAGCCATGTGGGCTATCGTGAACGTAACCCGACTGATCGGTCAGCGGGTCTATCATTATAATTTCTGCTGTAGCATGTAATGCGCGTAATATTTTGACGACTTTCGCTTGAGGAATAGTTAATAAAGAATAGTTCTCGCTTCTGCAAAAACCTATGGCTAAATAGGTGATATCATTTAATACGATATCCAGATTGGCTAATGAGGAGTATGAAACGGATATACCTGCAGGGACATTATTTTGTATCTGTTCAAGATTGGTCTTCAAGTGACTGCTTGGACATAAAACTAAAAGATCTTTTACACCCTGTTTTTCCAAAGCTGATATTAGGTTTATTTCATTACCAATAATGGCTAGTTTATTTTTATCTGCTAGCGCTAAATATTTTGTTAATGCTTGATCTAAACTGCTAATAAGTGGATTGTATTTATAATTGATTAAAAATTCTGGAAGGCATGAGGTTTCATTAAGTAATAAATTATGATCAAGAGTGTCATCTTCTAATATTTCAAGCGCAGCGCTTACTCCATTCCTATAGATTTGTTCCTTAATGATTTCCATTTTACTCTCTAGTTGTTTTTAAGAAGTACTTGTTTGTTGATAAATTTTATTCATTATTCTAATATTTGCGACCTGCAAAAGACCCAAGGCAATAATTTCAACAGGAGCATACCCAAGCTTCCTTAATATTTCTTCATTAATTGATGGGAAATTATTTGCACAACAATTTTCAATATTTTCTTTGGTAACAAGAGAGCCGCGAGTTAAATTAATGCACTCATCTAATGTTATATCTAAGTTTATCGCGACTTCTTGAATAGCAATTGTAATTGAGATGGTACTGAGAATATTAGCTTTAATTTCATCAGGTGCGTGCTGGTACCCATGCTTTACTGCAACAGCTGAATTCTGGCCAATAATAGGAACTATTTTTGCTAAGCCTGAATTTATATCCAGTTCGATTTTATTGCTTAAGGCACTGTTTTGGGACTTAAATTCTTGGGGGTTGGCAATTTCAAAGAAATTATCTTGTATTTTTTTTGAGTTATGGTGCTGAGGACGTGGCGGGTTATCGCCGTTAGTTTTGTTAGTCTTCATGAATCGCCTTTAAATTATGATGGGGTTTAGTCTATTTTTTTATTGCTAAGTTACAACACCTTCCCCAAAATAAAAAATGACTCGTTTCAACGAATTTTATAGCGTGTAGGCAACTAATTCATAACCTGAAATTGTCATTTTTGGCTTAAATCAAAATTGGCGAAGATATTAAAGTTAAGGAGCGTATAAAACAGGCTAAAGTGGTTATTTATTGTTACTTAGCAAGGTCAGAAACTAAATCAACGACCTTATACCTTACTGATTGGTCAAATATTCTCACTCCACCACCTTCTGCTGCTGTTTTAAAAAGCATGTCATCATCGACCACATCAACACCAACCAAATAATCGACGGCAAATTCAGATAATGCAGGTAACCATGGAGTACTCGGCCCCATCAATACAGTTTTAGCGTTACTAGCCAATTCCAGTAAACGAGGGAATGTTTTATTAGCAATGGATGTGGCGGTAAGAAACACCCAATCAGCTTCAGGAATAAGAAATTCTGCAGCTGAATCAGGGTAATCCATCCCCGTGGGCTGGCGTTCAATCACTTTGAGGTTGTAACTTGAGTAGTATTGTTCAATACCAGGGTAGTGACCTATAACAACAATATTCTGGTCTTTTATTTGAGGGAAGAAATGTTCAAATACGGCCAAGTTTGCTTTTCCTTGTTCTGGTTCTATTATTGTGCCAGCAAGTGGCGTGCAGTTATTTAGGCAGCAATTAATTGCTGATAAACCGACAGTTGCCTTAAAAAAATCCCAGTCAGTTAGCCAGGACGTTAATTCGGTTAATGCCTTCCCCTGTAAAGTGCCTGCCCAGGGCAATGTTCTGCTTGCTACAGCCGGACTCATCGCTAATCCAGAATGGCCAGCCTGACATACAGTCCATACTTGCCCAATAAGTAGCCGTTCAACTTTTTGCTTAGCACTGGCTGAATCTAATAGTAATTCGTATACT
>JALSLS010000156.1 GCA_026988195.1 Methylomonas sp. | reverse complement strand
ACCAGAAATGTTTTGCCTGTTGCTTAGGTGTTGATACCATTAAAATACTCCTACTGTTAATCATAGGAGGTAGTGTGGCATTGTTTTTAGTGACTGGGAATTACGGTAATAATTAATCGCTTACGAAGCATTTCACTAAAGATGTTGGAATAGTTACCTTTCATGTCCTCAAAATAAATAGTGATCAGTTCGTAGCTAGCCATATAAATTAAAATTACGAAGAAAATGTTCTTAAAGTCTCATTAATTTTATCTTTTGCATCATGCAATATACTTAATGAGTTTTCAGGTGAAAGAGTAATGGATTTTAATTTACTAGCCGCTGGAATTGAAGTAATTGCAGGTAAGTGAGCTAAGTTTTTGCCTATTTTAGTATGTAGCTTCGATAAAATGACAATATCAATATAGCTGATAGCCTCATCACTTTGATGGTACCAGTCATTTGATAATAAAGGGATTTTAATAAAACCTTCTGCAAACCCCCACTTTTCAAGAATAGTACTGCCTACAATACCTTTTACAATAGGGATCGCCTGTTTTATTTCTTCTTCATTATAATAATCAGCAGGTAATTTAGTCACAAAGTTCAGGAAGGGAATAACTCCTATATCAGCAATTAGACCGGCTAATAAAGCCTCTTCAGGATTGATTTGTTTATCAGCAGATGCCAATACAAAGCATAAACTTGAAAGGTAAATACTTTTTTTCCATTCTTGATCAAGGTGTTTTTTAATCAAAGGGGACTTGCTTGAGAATATGTTTTTTATACTTAAACTAATGACTAAATTTCGCGTTGCATTTAAGCCGATTCTTTGTACGGCTTCAAAACAACTTTTTGCAGGGTTGACAGAAATATAGAGAGGGCAATTAGCGACTTCGATTAATTTTGCAGAAATAACAGGATCAATCTGGATTATTTTTACAGCATCATCAATACCTATTTCATGTTGCATTGCTTTTCTTAACTTTACAGCAACACTAGGTAAAGAAGGGACTTCAATTTCATCGTTAATGAAATGATCAGAAAAGGCTTGGAGAATTTTGTTGTGACTCAAGCTATCAGGTATTTTAAATGTCGCTGGGTTAGACTTTTCTAAATTAATAGCCATGACCTTTTGAGAGACACGTAATATACTAATTTCAGATTTCGCAATTGCGGTTGTTGTATGCTTTAACCCACTTGATAACGGGAATTTGGCTTTTAGCTCTGACGCTTCAATAGTAAAATCTTTGCCATTTTTATCTGATAAAGATACAGTTCCTTTTAAAAGATAAATTACAATTTTAGAAGGCTCATTAACTTTAAAAAGTGTGTGGCCTTTGGGTAAATGTTCTGGTTTATGCTCTAAAGAAAAGGACTCAAGTTTGTCGTCACTTAAATTTCTAACAGGAATTAATTGTTTTAATAATCCAAGAGATAGTTCATTATTAATAATGGTATCTGAATTGGTTTTTTTTCCTTTAAATAATGAATCCAGTAAAGCCATTGATATACCTTGGTAATAAAAACTAAAGGTTGCTAAAGTGAAAATAGCGCTGTGTATTGCATAGCTGAGGGTACTATATCTATGCTTGTGATTATAGCAGACGGAGGTGCTACCTGAATAAATTCTCTAATCGTAACTACTTAGCCACAGCTTGTGCTTTTAAGCCTTCTCCCAAACCACTGCCATTAAATTAAGATAACAGGTAGGATGTGCTGAGGAACGAAGCGCATCGTTTACAGTGATGCGCTTCGTTCCTCAGCACATCCTACAGAAAATTGCTTAACTTAATGGCAGTGTCTCTACTCAATTGGGATAAGAAGTTAAGAGTAATGGTTACTTTTATAGGGTGAGTTGGTACTTCTAATCTATCATTAATTTATGTAAAAATTTTATAAATAAGTGAAGAGATAGACTCTAATAAATCAAGTTCGTCATATTTTGAATGCTGGAAATTAGTGGGGTGAGTAAAGCCTGTTGTCTGGAGTGGCGTCTTTTTCTTCGGTTTTAATTTTTCTTTAGTATCTAGTAAAGCTCCCCCCGCTTTTTTCCATTCCATTAAATGAGTTATTTCTCCGCTATCTAGCCATATACCATGTATTGTACACTGATCAATAATAACGCCACTTTTATGCCCAAAATTAACTCTTCGCATATAGTCTCTACAAACGGGGCACTTGATATACTTAATTTTTTTGTGAGATGAAAAACGATCTTTATTGATGGTTTTGATCAGGTCTAAATTAATACCTGATACATTAGATACTGAGTTTTCTAATAATATATCTATTTCACCTAAATCAAAAAACAAGCCAAAGCAGGTCTTGCAACGTTCTATAAGGAGAGGGTGGTTAATATCCAGTTTTATCGTTTGTAAGTGGGTTTCACAGTGAGGGCAAACGCGGTTAGAGTGTTTAGTTTGAATGCTATATTGATGTTTGCTGTGTAAGTCAACATCATTACGAACATTACAGTAGCTGCAACGATTGATATTAGCAGGTAAGGGGGCTGAACAACTTTTACATCTAGCCATATTACATTTGAGCTAAAATAGCTTGTTTTTTTGTGCTGTATTCTTGTTCAGTGATTAATTCTGCCTCAAACATTTTTTTTAATTGGGTTAATTTTGCCATGGCATCACTGGTGTTAGCTTGTATGGATGGAGGGTTTTGCTGAGTCATTGTTTGAGCCATATTTTGACCTAAGCCAATCCCAGCGCCCATTCCCATCCCAATCCCAGCTCCGCCCCCTTCGTTTCTAGCGGCTTCTCGCAGAGCCTCTAATTGCTGTACATTTGCATAGTCAAGGCCTACTGCTTTAGCTGCTTGTGCTTCCGCTGTTAAATCGGCTATTCGGTTGATTCTTTTTAATGTATGTTCATCAAAGTCAGTGCCTTCAATTCTAAAATCGGTAATATCAAAACCGAGTTTACGAAATGCCATGGATAACTTAATAGAAAGGCCTTGGGCAATTTCGTTACGGTTACTATCAATTTCAGCATAACTAAATTGACTTTCAGCAAGGTAATCACTAATAGGGTGAATGATTCGAGCAGACATGACAGTTCTAAAATCGTCAATATAAAAATCAGCTTGCCCCCCTACAATGTTAACAAAAAACTCTTTTGGATCGTATATACGATAGCTATAGTTTCCATAGGCTTTTAACCCGACAGGAAATTTATATTTTGGATCATCGTATTTTATAGCTGAGCTAGTACCCCATTGTTGATTGAGTACCTTACTTTTTTTATAGAAGTAAATTCCCACTTTATGTTCACTTTCAAAAAATTGCATGAACTTTTTAATTGTGGTCCAAAAGGGAATGTTGGCTGTTTTTAAATCTATTAAGCCTTCTTCTTCAATG
>JALSLS010000155.1 GCA_026988195.1 Methylomonas sp. | reverse complement strand
TAATCAGCGGTTATCTTAAAAAAATATATCTATATAACTGTGCACTTATTTAGATATAGCATATACCTTAAATAAAGAAATGATTTCTAGCATCATAACCGCTGCAATATTTATGATGATTCTTGGTGTTGTTTTAGCCATCATCTTAGCCATTGCCAACAAAAAATTATTCGTTTACGAAGACCCACGTATTGATGAGGTAGATGATATGCTGCCCCAAGCTCAGTGTGGCGCTTGCGGTGTGCCTGGTTGCCGGCCTTTTGCTGAGGCTGTCGTCAGTGGTGCAAAAAACCCATCCTCTTGCACGGTTAATACACCAGAAGGTAATGCTGAAATTGCAGCCTTTATGGGGGTTGATATGGGTGAAACAGAAAAAGTTGTTGCTCGTTTGGCCTGTGCTGGTGGCACCCACGTTGCTTATACTCGTGCTAAATATGAAGGATTGCAAACTTGCCAAGCTGCAGCAGCTGTTTCTGGTGGTGGAAAAGGCTGTAGCTGGGGATGTTTAGGTCTGGCTGATTGTGCTGATGTCTGTGATTTTGATGCTATTTTTATGGATGAACATGGGTTGCCTATTGTTATAGAGGACAAATGCACCGCCTGTAACGATTGCATTGTGGTATGCCCTAAAGACCTATTCTCTTTACAACCTGTTAGCCATCAACTCTTTGTCGCTTGTAAAAGTTTAGAAGAAGGCGATAAAGCCGAAGCTGAATGTGAAGTTGCTTGTACAGCTTGTGAAAAATGTGTAGTTGATGCTCCCGAAGGTTTAATCGAGATTAAAAACAATCTGGCTGTGATTGATTTTAAAAAATATGATGAAATCATAGTTGACCGTACCCCTATCGAACGATGCCCTACAGGAGCCATTGTTTGGATAGATAGTAAATTAGGTACAACACGTTCTAGTGTAGGTAAAGCGGCTAATCAATCTAATCGTACTGAGTCTTTACCCCAATAAATATTTCTTTTTATATAAAACATAGTTTCTTAGGTTAAGCATGGCCCTTTTTGGTAAGAAAAAACAAAATATAGTCTTCAAATACCCTGGTATTCGTAAATTACTGACTGGCAACGAAGCAGTCATTATGTGCGAAAGAGAATCCAGTGATGCTGCTGGCGCTTACCTCTCTACCCCAGCTTCTGAAATGAGCACAGAGTGGAACCGCCAGAGAACTAATGGCCACCTTAACATTTCTAACCGCCCATTAATTTCTGTTAATCCTGAAGATAATCATGCCGCGGCTACCGCAACAGCAGGGCTTGCTTTATCAGGCTTAAGAGCAACTCATTTTTGTTCTTCTGCTCAAAGTGTTGCCTCCATGCATGAGTCTCTCTATGCTTCTGTTGGTAAAAGACTACCTTACGTTTTAAATATTGCCTGTAAAGCGACTACCAAAGCCACCTCTAATATTTACTGTGGTCATGATGATTATCACAGCATGGATGATACAGGCTTTATTCAATTTTTTGCTCGTAACAACCAAGCGGCGGCTGACCTTAATCTTATTAGTCGGAAAATAGCTGAGCTCAGCTTAAACCCTGCTACTGTTGCTCAAGATGGTTTTTTAACCTCTCATTTAATTGAGCCCCTTAAGTTACCTGAACGCGAGTTAATTGAAGCGTTTGTAGGGCTGCCTGATGATATTATTAGCACTCCAACACCCGCTCAAAACATTTTATATGGTAAAACACGTCGCCGTATTCCTGAATCGTGGACGGTAGACCAGCCTGCGCAAACTGGCGGCTTACAAAACCCTGATAGCTACATGCAGTCAGTTGCAGGTCAGCGCCCTTATTTCTTTGACCATGTCACTGAAATTACTAATCAATGCATGGATGAATGGTTTAAATTAACTGGCCGTCGCTATCACCGAGTCAAAGAATATTTATGTACTGATGCAGACTATTTAATTATTGCCCAAGGTAGTATTTTAAATGAAGCAGAAGTAACGGCGGATTACCTTCGCAGTAGTCAAAAACTTAAAGTCGGTGTCGTTGATATGACTGTATTCCGCCCTTTTCCTGGCGACTTAATCAGTCAACTGGTTAAGGGGCGTAAGGGTGTTTTAGTTTTAGAAAGAACAGATCAACCCCTTGCTGAAGACTTGCCTATTATTGCTGAAATACGCTCTTGTATCAGTAAAGCAATTGATAATGGCAATTCTAAAGGTAAAGCCTTTCCTGAGTATGCCAGCTTTAACAAAACAACGGATGTCGCGCCTTTATATTCTGCCTGTTTTGGCTTGGGCGGCCACGCAGTACAAGTAAAAGATATTATTGCCGCCGTTGAAAATATGTTGCCAACAGGTAAACTGCAAAAATTTGCTTATTTAGGTATTGAGTTTGTCCATAAAAAAGTACTTTCACCTCAGCAAGAAATACACCAGCAGGCTATTACTGAAGCTTATCCAAATATTGCTGAGTTAGCCATTGTTGGGGCTGAAGTACCAAACTTATCGTCTGGGAGTGAAAAAATACTAAGGATTCACTCTTTAACTCATATTAATAGTGCAGCCATCGGTAAAAGCCTAGCTGAAACACTGTTTGAGAAATTCAACTTGGATGTCAAAGCTCATTCAAGCCATGTCAGAGACATAAAAGGACAGGAAAATACTTTTTTGTTACATTTTTCAGCAGGGCCTTTAATTCTCTCTCATAATGACAGTGTCGTTAATACAGTTATTGCAACAGACAACAACTGCTTCAATTACAGCAAGCCTTTAATGGGGCTTGTTAAAAACGGTACTCTTATCATTCAAAGTGCACTTAGCTCTGCTCAAGAAGTTTGGCAAAGTTTTCCTATCAGCGCCCAACAAACCATTAAAGACAATCAAATAAAAGTCTTTTTTATTGATGCCAATAAAATAGCGTTAGAAAGCAATAAACAATTATCGGCTCAATCTGGTCTACAACAGACCCTATTTAAAGCTGTTTTTTTCAAAGTTGCCATTATTGATACTGACAAATTAGAAGAACAGATTCAGTTATTAATTGATAATAACTTTGATTTAGTTAAACGTGCTTATAACGAAGTGAATGAAATCATTGTATCTGAAATGACTTTAGGCACCTCAACTTCAGTTCAAGAAGTGGAAATATCCGCCCCTTTATTATTACAACAAAAACCAGCTAACCAAGAAGCTATTGCCGATATTCATCGCTTCTGGAATCAAGTAGGTCATTTACCCAACACCAATGAAGCACTTGCCGACCCTTTTATTGCTTTAGCTGTTGTTCCTGCTTCTACGGGTATTTTCGGGGATATGACCCCAAACCGTGACCAACATCCCGTCTGGATAGCTGAAAATTGTACTGCTTGCGGTAATTGCTATAACAGTTGTCCCGAC
>JALSLS010000154.1 GCA_026988195.1 Methylomonas sp. | reverse complement strand
TTGCAAACAGCGCAAAAGGAATTGGTTTCTGTCAATAAAAAACTAGAGTATCTGGCACTGTATGATGAGCTGACAGGGTTGGCTAATCGGCGAAATTTTGATGAAACATTGCTGAGGCAATTTAACTTAGCTAAAAGAAACAAAAGCCCTTTATCTCTTATTATTTGTGATATAGACTTTTTTAAAATCTATAATGATACTTATGGGCACCAACAAGGTGATGATTGTTTAGAGGCAGTTGCTAAAGTGATAGGGTGTATCGCTGAGCGACCAACAGATAAAGCTTGTCGCTATGGGGGGGAAGAGTTTGTTTTGATTCTTCCCGATACTAATTTACAAGGTGGTTTAATTATTGCCGAAAAGCTAAGACAAGCTTTGGTTGCGGAAAACATCCCTCATAAAGGTTCTAGTATTGCAGCTTATGTGACTTTAAGTTTGGGCTTGGCAACTTATACAGGTCAAGTCGCTACTGCGAGTGAACTGCTTAAAGCGGCAGATGATGCTTTATACCGGGCTAAAGACAACGGCCGTAACCGAGTTGAAAGCAGCTAGAGGTTGTTTTTTTAAATGATTTTAGCTAAAGACTTTATAGAAACAATTGAAGGTCTGGTTTTTGCTGTCGTAGAAAATGGTTTGGAACAAGGTAAGGTACTTTGTTTTTTACGCTATATTAAGGCAGGTGACCAGTGGAAAAAAGTTAACACAACAGAAGCTAATCAATTCTTAGCTGATCAATATCCACACTATTTATATTACTCAACTGTTAAACAAGCGCATTGTCATGCAGTTGTGTTAGAGCAAGTTTTTAAACACCATAAAGCTAAGGATAGAGTTAAACAGCTTTTAATGTCTGAAGATAATGACTTAATTGAAAGTGATTGTGCCAAACTTTGCCTGTTATTTCAAAAACAAGGGTTAAACTTAGATTTTATGGGGGTGACGGGGTCTATCCTTATTTCAGCTCAAGGTAAAAATTCAGATATTGATTTGGTTTTTTATTCTAGAGAAACCTTTAATCAAGCAAGGGATATTACCCGAAAATTAATATTGCAAGGTGAGTGTTCTGAGATGAGCAGTGCAGACTGGTTGGAGTCCTATGATCGTCGGCAATGTGATTTAAGCTACCAAGAATATATCTGGCATGAAAAACGTAAATTTAATAAAGCAATATTTCAGCAGCGTAAATTTGATTTAAGTTTTGTTGATGGTTTTGGCTCAGGGCAAAATGACAAATTGGTTAGCTATACCAAAATTGAATCTATTATTACCCAAGTGCAAATTATTGATGATACCTTGTCTTTTGATTACCCCGCTGAATTTTCTATTTCGCACCCAGAAATAGACTCTATTGTCTGCTATACGGCCACTTATACTGGGCAAGCTAAAACGGGTGAGTGGGTTGAAGTTGCAGGGTGGATTGAACAATCGACAGAGGGGTGCAAACGTATTGTTGTTGGATCTAACCGCGAGGCTTGCGGAGAATATATAAAAGTTATTAATGTCTAAACTTCCCCTTTTTTCCGCTGTTATTTTCGATATGGATGGCCTGGTTTTAGATACTGAAGCTACCTACAGTATTGCTTGGCAAAAAGCGGCTAGCAACATGGGCTATGAGTTTTCTGAAGACTTTTGCTTATCCATGTCAGGATTACATTCAGAGGCTGTTAAACAAAAGTTAATTGAATATTGTGGTGCTCATTTTAAGTTGACTGAGTTTGCGGCTTTAAGCGGTCAATATTGGCATGAATATGTAAAGCAAAGGGGGATTCCTGTCAAAAAAGGTTTTTTTGCAGTGCTGAGTCTTCTTAGAGCAAATAAAATAAAATTTTGTTTAGCAACAAATAGCCCAAGAGTTAATGCTTTGGAGTGTTTGAGATTGGCTAGTATAGAGGGGGTGTTTTCAATGGTTATAAGCATAGATGAGGTAAATCAGGGGAAACCTGCTCCTGATATTTTTTTGCTTGCTGCTGAAATGATAAAAATACCCATAACCAGGTGTTTGGTTGTGGAGGATTCAGCAACAGGTATTCAAGCAGCCATTAATGCAAAAGCACCCTCTGTTTTTGTGCCCTCTGTACTCCCTTATGATCAGGTGGTTGCTGAGAAAGCAGATTATTTAGTCAATGATCTTGATGAATTAACAGAAATTATCCTTGGCTCATATATTGATCCTGTATAATCTGCCCCTTTTTATCAATTAATAAAATCAAACGTGGCAGATAGAAAAGTTTCCGTTATCGCTCCAGCAAGATTACATATGGGGTTTATTGATTTAAGTGGTTCTTTAGGTCGACGTTTTGGCAGTATTGGTGTTGCCCTAAATGAAATAGCTACCCGACTTTCTATTGTCAAAGCTGCTGAACTAAACGTTACCGGGCCTTCGGCCGCAAGAGCCCTAAAGTGTACTCAGCGACTTTGTAAGGAGCTTAATGTTTCAGACCAAATATTGATAGATATTGAAGCCGCTATACCCGAACATGTGGGCTTGGGATCTGGTACACAGATGTCTTTAGCTATCGGGTCAGCGTTGAACGGTTTTTATAACTTAGGTTTAACCACACGAGACATTGCAAAAATAACACATCGCGGCATGCGTTCTGGTATTGGAATTGGTGTTTTTGAACAAGGTGGCTTGGTTGTTGATGGTGGTCGTGGGGAACAAACAATTACCCCGCCAGTTGTTTCTCATATGGATGTTCCTGAGCAATGGCGTTTTATTTTGATTTTTGATCAAAGAGGGCAGGGTTTGCATGGAGAGCAAGAAATAAAAGCTTTTAAAGAGCTTCCTGTATTTTCCCATAAAGAAGCCGCTAGACTTTGTTATTTATTGTTAATGCAGGGGCTTCCTGCCATAGCAGAAGGAAATATTAGTTTATTTGGTGATGTTATTACTCAATTACAAAACTCAGTGGGAGAGCACTTCGCTTCTGTGCAAGGTGGAGTTTTTACCAGCCCGGAGGTGGCTGAAACCATGCAATGGCTGGAGCAACAAGGTGCAGTTGCTATAGGACAAACCTCCTGGGGGCCAACAGGATTTTGTGCTGTTGATAATGCACAGAAGGCTGACGCTTTAATTGAAGCATTGCAAGATAAGTTCTCCTGTTTTAATCAACTTAGTTTTGTGTCTGCTAGTGCTCGTAATAGTGGTGGAGATGTTTTTATTACTGATGATATGAGTAGTTAATGAATATTATTAAGAATGATCCTACCCAAGCATTATAATTTAGCTATAAGACCCTCAAAGTTAAGCTCCTTAAATTAAAAAAGTTGATGTAGGATGTGCTGACGATAGGAAGCGCATCGCTTGCAGTTGATGCGCTGCGTACCTCAGCACATCTTATAATCTAGCTTCG
>JALSLS010000153.1 GCA_026988195.1 Methylomonas sp. | reverse complement strand
ATTGCAACCCCGTCATTCCTGCATTCTCTTAGCAGGAATCTAGTTCACTGAAAATGGATCCCCGATAAAAGACCTCGGGGATGACGCGTGGCACAAGGCAACCAGCAACAAATAACCCACCCACCTTACTGGCTTTTTTATCCCTGCTCAAACCATCTCAATCGTTACGTAGCTGGCTATGCGCCTCTTGAGATGGTTTGATCAGAAACAAAAAATCTGCGCAATCTGGGTGGGTTATTTATTGCCAGTTGCCCAAGGGTTTATTCTTTTTCCATATGATTTGGCAGAAACTCATGGGTAATCAGGACAAAGTGTAATAATGCGATGCAAATTAATGCTCAAAAACATTATAAGCACTTCACAATTGCCAGCTCCTTCCACTGGGTTGTATAGCGAGGTGATAAATATTCAACAGGTGTTTGCCAGCTATTTTTAATGCCTGTTGTGCTTACACTGATGCCTTTCGGAAATCGTTGGTTAATTTTATCGATTGTTGCCATAAGTGCCACCCCGTTACTACCGCTGTAAAGGGGGTTTTTAGTAAAATTAAATAAATCCACCTGTTTAGGGGTTGAAGAGGGCTGAATATGACCTAATTGAACACCACATTTTTGAAAGCGATAGCCTGCTCGATAAATATCTTGTAACAAGCGTTTTGCTATAGTAATGATGTGCCGAGTATCGCTAGTTGCTTGGTTTAATAAGCTATGTACAGAGCGCTGATACTGAGGTTCGTTGAGATTGTAAGGGTTCGTTCGAATAAAGACAGTAATAGAACCCGCTACTGAGTTTTGTTTTCGTAATTTCTCGGCCGCACGGCTACAAAAACTAGCTAATGCCTCCGCTAATTCATCATACGTAGTTAAACGCCGTTTAAAACTGCGGGAGCAGACGATCTGTTGTTTATCTGCAGCTATATCCTCTAATGACATACAACTAATACCATTCAGTTCCATCACTGTTCGAGCCACCACAATATTAAATTGAGCTTGTATCGCCTCAATAGGCTGACAAGCTAATTCATAAACGGTATTGATACCCATAATTTGAAGTCGTTTTGAGGTTTGGCTACCAATTCCCCAAACTTCATTAACCGGTACCAAGCGCATTAATTTATGTCTGCGAATAGGGTCAGATAAATCTAACACTCCTCCCGTTTTTTTCCATTTCTTGGCAGCATAGTTAGCCAGTTTGGCCAAGGTCTTAGTTGATCCTATACCCACACAAACAGGAATGCCTGTTGTTTTAAAAACAGCCTGTCTAATCTGTTGGCCATAGGCAACCGGATCATTTTGACAAAGCCCCGTTAGATCCAAAAAAGACTCATCAATAGAATATACCTCAACTAAAGCTGAAAAAGCCTCCAGGCATTGCATCACTCGTTGAGATAAGTCCGCATACAAGGTGTAATTAGATGAAAATAATTGAATATGATGGTGATCAATCAAATCCTGTACTTGATGCACTGGCGTAGCCATTTTAATGCCTAAGTCTTTAACTTCCTGACTACGAGCAACAATACAACCATCATTATTACTCAGAACAGCAACAGGCTTATTTAAAAGGTCAGGACGAAATACACGTTCACAACTGACATAGAAATTATTGCAATCAACCAATGCAATAAGTGGCTGAAAAGGGGCTGATGAAGTCGAAGTTGGCACTTAATGATTAAACAGGATGGATAACATTGGTAACAACACCCCAAATAACCAGGTCAATATCTTTAGCAACGATAATGTCAGCATAAGCAGGGTTTTCAGCACCTAAAACAATTTCATCCTTGATACTGTTAAGTCGTTTAACCGTTAACTCACCATTCAACGCACAAATTACAATCTTACCAACAATAGGCTCAATGGATCGGTCAACAACCAAAATATCATTAGGGTGGATCCCCGCACCCAACATGGATTCTCCTTCTGCCCGTACAAAAAAGGTTGCTGCCGGTTTTTGCACTAATAAATCATTTAGATCCAAGGTCTTTTCAATATAATCATCGGCAGGTGAGGGGAAGCCTGCGGCCACTTTGCCAGAAAATAAAGGAATGGCCACTGTACTTGGGGAGCTTGATGGAAATAAAATGCTAGAGGAATCAGCCGTAAATTGTTCAAACCATTGCTTACGCTGATTTAACATGACCTTCACCTCAAATACCATGCTTTCAGGCACACGAATAGCTTTAGTGGTTTCACCATAAACCGACGAGCCTTTTTTGCGACCCGCACCCGGTCGAGCTCCACCATGTTTGAGTTTTTCTGTATTGGGCATAAAGAACAAGATAAAAAAGAGAAAAATAAGGGTAACTACTTACCCTATAAAAAGTAACTGTCGTTATTATCCCCTTATCCCGCGTGGGGAGAGGGCTTAATAGCACAAGTTATGGATGAGTAGTTGCAATTAATGAATGAAAATAAAGTGTACAGTATTCAAAAAAACAATCAAGCGAATATATTAGATATAGGATGTGAAGTGAAAGCCGTGTCATCCTATTTATACCCAGCAATATTTCTATCGGGTTTTTTTAGTTGCTTATATTTAAGTTTTATGTAGTATATTATCGACTGATAAGATTCTAGGAGATGTTATGAATATTGATAATATGGGGCAAGCAACATCGACTCTTGCCACACAACGACCTGCAACACAAACACCATTATTAAAAACTGCTAATGACTTGCCTAAAGTAGCATTGCAGTTAATTCCCTCTATTCCTCAAGCAACTGGAAATATCGGAAATAATATTAACGTATCAGTCTGACTAGAGTTGCCTCACCTGTTAATTAGCGTGTAAATTGTTCTATTTTTTGTGTAAAAACAGCGATAATTTTAATGGGCTGTTTTATAGAGTATTCATGGCTAACGGTGACCAAAATTCAGAAACAAACTGGAAAATATGGCTCAACATAAAAAATCCTGATTACGTACGAGTCTCAGCCATTTTATAAAAAGGCCGATTCAACTGTTATACGTCATCTCGGCAGGGATTCACATTATGCTATCCTGCATAATGCCCTTTGGGTAAATGCAAATCTGTTCCAGACAGATTTGTGCCGAGATCCAGAACCCAAGGATGGGGTGATTGTATACTTCGCGCGGTCACGGATGCGGAATTTATAAGCTGCTGATTTTTGTCGATAGCAAGGCGCTGAAACAGTTGCATAGCAAGCTACGCAACTGTTTCAGCACCGCAGCTATTGGCAAAAACTCAGCGGTTAGAAAACCGTAGTCGTGACCGCACGAAGTATATAATCAAGTATAGGCTAATTGTCCAGATCGTATGTCCCTATACACTGGATACCAGCAATCCCAGCTGGTATGACGTGGATCTAGTGTGTTATATACGGCTGAAGCTCATGGGT
>JALSLS010000152.1 GCA_026988195.1 Methylomonas sp. | reverse complement strand
TAAGTATGTAACCAAGAAAGAAATAGAGAAACAGGCTAAACCAGGCGAAACCTATGAGCAGGCTGCTAATCGAATTAAAGGGCTGAGATCGGCGTTAAATAAATGATAAAAGGAGTAAAAATTATGGTTTTATCGGAAGGTGTACTTGGGACTCAGAATGTTATAAAAAATATTACTAGATCAATTAATAATTTTTCAATGTTTCAAAAACTAGAGGAACAGTTTCAGGCTATTTTATTTTCTGAGCTTCTTAATACAAATCAAAACCCGTTGATAGAAGATAAGCGAAATAATAATTGTGATATTTCAATTGGAAATATTGTTATTGAACTGAAATATCAATTTGAATTTGATATTTTAAAAATGCTACAGTTTTATGAAAAAGAAACATATGAAAAGTTGGCAAAATCTATCGAAAGAGATATTGAAAACTCTTCTGAATTTGTGATGTTTATCTTAGAAAGAAATATGAAATATTTTAATAAAGAGAAGTGCATTTTCAAAGAAGAGGGAATAGCTTTCCACAATAATAATAATTGCGCCATTAAAATTTGCGAGGAATATCTAGTTAAATTAAAAGACAAGTATTCAGGATCAAAAGATATTATCTTTACTAAAAACTATATTGTAAGCTCTGAAAAATGGAGATTGCATTTGGTTTGTGCCACTGATAGAAATGAAATATCCACTATTTAAAAACTTTAACTTCACTAAACCCAATATCAAACAATACCCCAACAGCAGCATCCAGACTTTTGAACACACGAACTTGACCCCTTGCTGTTTCCAATAATGGATTCAGCTTATGGGTTCCGTTGAGTCTAATCACCTATCCATCATCTTTATTATGCTGTTTTGTGAACGGTACCTCTAAAATACCTGCTTATTGTAGTATTTTGGTTTATATGATTACTCGATTAATTATTGTTTTAGCATTATTTTTACCATTACAGGTGATTGCTTGGGAAGACGAAACCGTATTGTCTTTTATAAGTCAGGTAAACCCGCTTATCCAAGCTCAAAAAAACGTATCCAATACCTTTACCAAGCCAGATGCATTAACTTGGGCGTTGCGAAATACTTCTCTCTCTGGGCGCTTAGGATTCGGTGGAACCGATTTTCGTAATGAGCCTTATACCGTACTTGGTGGCTTGCAGATCAACATACCTTTGTCTTCTATCAAAGAAGAAAGAGAACAAGCTATGAAGTTAGTCTCAGAGGTTAAGGAAATGGATGCTATAAACGGTAAAGTAATTGCCGATATTGTTAAAATGCGAACTTTAGAAGCTGAATTAGTGGCTTCAGAAGTCCGGCGTAAATTTCTTAAAGAAAAAGCTAAATGGATTAAGCAACGAATAGAGAAAGGACATTCCTCAGAAATGAATGAACTTTGGGTGATTGGCAGCAAATTGAATAGTGAAGATGCTTTAATTGCCAAGGTAGATGTATTAGCGAAGACGCAGCGGTACAAATTAGCCAAGTATGCTGGTACAGAGTGGAAAGTATTATTAGCATATCTTGAAGGGCAAGTTGATACATTAGGAGGCGAGGATGGATAGTATCGTTGGTTTAGTTGGTCGTGATGATGTTGTGGCTGATCTGGTGGCTGAGATTCGCAAGGGTAAACATGTAATCCTGACTGGAACCGTAGGTATTGGAAAGTCAGCGGTACTACGTAAAGCATTAACTCAGGTAAGTAGCAAGATTGGGTTGATTATTCAGCTACACGACTACCAGGCTAAAGGACAATTTGTAGAGATGGCTAAGCAGATGTTGTATCTTGGTCTAGTTAGCGCAAAAGAACTAGATCTACCCGTTCAGTTTCATGATATGGCACCAGCAGCTATCGAATGGAAAGAGATACGGAATCGTGTAAACAGAATGAGTATGCGAGACCTTACCCAAGCGGTGATTCCTGCACTGGCCAAAGCAGAAACTAAACCCGTTATTGCTGTAGATGATTTAACTTCTTTGACCCCCACACAAATGGCGTTCTGGTTGGCTATTTTTGATCATGCTCAAGTGGTTGGCTGCGCTTCCGAGAAAAAGCCAAGAGTTAAAAAACTTTGGTGGAAGATGAAAGAAATTACTATTAAGCCATTACCGCCTGAAGTGGTTAAAGATATGGTCAAGCGGTATGTGAGCAGCAAAGGAATATTAATAGAATCGCCAGACCAGTATATTTCTCATGTGGTGAAACAGTCGGGTGGTATTCCACAAGCCATATTCGATATGTTAGAAGAATCCAGTAAAGAGCGGATTTTAGATAAACGAAAGGTGAGGGAAATGCGGCATGATGCAGGGATTAAATATTTAGACTTCACCCCTATGGTTATGTTGCTAGGTGCATTAATTGTATCGATGCGTTATATCGGTATGGGAACCGGTGACAAGACTCTTTATATCATGGGAGGAATGGGTGCTGCGCTATTTTTAACCTTTAAGTTCTTTATATTTAAAGGGGTAGGGCGGTGAGTATCTATCATGTTAATTCAGTATTAAAAAAGTATTATTTTGATATTAATTTAATACTAAAACAGTAGTTTATTAATACTATGTTAGCAGCTACCCATATTGTTTTTTCTTCTGCGCTTTATCTGGGTGGTGCTACTGTTTTTGAGTATGAAACCAACATCGTTACCTGGGCTATCGCAGCCCTATTTTCTTTAATGCCAGATATTGATTTACCCACCTCAAAACTTGGCAGACCTCTATTTTTTATCTCGGTACCACTGGAAAAACACTTCGGACATCGAACGATTACTCATTCATTTATTGGTGTGGCTATTCTTTGTGGTTTAGCTTTTCCTTTGTATTCATCATATCCATTATATTTTTGGGCGATAGTCGGCGGTTATTGGTCACATCTGCAGATTGATATGGCTAATATTCGTGGTGTGGATTTATTTTGGCCATCACCTATTAGGGTGGTTATGCCTGGGAAGATTAAATTTAGGCTGGAAGTCGGCAGTAAGGCTGAAATGATATTACTGTGCTCGATGGTGGTGTTTTGCGTTGGTTTGTACCCAATGAGTAATTTAGGACTAAGAGGTGGGTTGCATCAATTATTGAGAAATTTTGAAATTGCACATGATGAATATGTAAAAGTGCAGGGGAAAAACTTTTATTCACTTGAGTTGAATGCGATAGATAATTTAACGCTAGAACATATTGAATGTAACTGTCCTATTTTGGGAGCATGGCAGGGTGGTTTGATTGTTGAATATAAAGGACAATCAAGAGCAGTAGGAGAGAGTGAGGTTAATCATAATCTTTACCCTACCGAAGCGGTATTGATCAAAGGTGAGCCGTTACGGGTGATTACGCAGCGCATAAAAATGAATGGTCGGTCTTTGCGTTGGTTGGTAGA
>JALSLS010000151.1 GCA_026988195.1 Methylomonas sp. | reverse complement strand
CGCTTGTTATTGCTGGATGGCTTATCCATGCAATGGAATGAAATGAAATTGCGTCAAAACACTCAGTGCCCAACGTGTGGAACGTGACTGTTTAGTCCCCCTCTTTGGAAAAGAGGAGTTAGGGGAGGTTTTATACTTCTCGCGGTCACGACTGCGGATTTCTAACCGCTGAGCTTTTGCCAATAGCTGCGTTGCTGAAACAGTTGCGTAGCTTGCTATGCGCCTGTTTCAGCGCCTTGCTATCGACAAAAATTAGCAGCTTATAAATTCCGCATCCGTGACCGCGCGAAGTATATTAGACAAATCCCCCTCAATCCCCCTTTTTCAAAGGGGGAGGTGAACGGTTACTTAAAGTGTTATTTTTTATCGCCTTTAACGGCATGAATAAGGTTTTCAACCATATCTAATATCTTAGACTCACTATCGCCATGTGGCTCTGTTTCACCAAAAGGCTCGCCGCCTTTCTTGGTATACATATAAATAAAGTAACCTAGTGGGGCAAAAGCCAGTCCAGCCACAATCAACATGACTATATATAAAAAAGCTACATCACCGATCATAATCCTCTCCTCAACTTAATTTATTATAATTATTTTTATCTAGCCCTTAATATAACGCTCTATTAATTGGCATACAAGCAAAATAACACCAACACAAACAAGCAAATCATACCGGTTAAAAACAGAGATAAACCATCAAACAAGACCCATAACATTATTATTACAAGGCATTTTAAACTGACTAAAATAAAACCACAAAACCAGCTAACAACCTAATTTAATTACACTTTATAAGCCTACCCACCCTTTATAGCACCAACAGCAAGCTGGTAGCTCTGAAAAATATAATAATCATCCAATAGAAAACAACGTGAGATAAGGTTCAAAAAGTTGCACTAAGAAATAGTTCGTCGTATACTTTGAGACTGCTTACTTGATCAAGCTAGCAATAAAAAATATAAAAAACTTCTAGAGGTAAATATTATGAAATGGGAAACACCAGCATACACAGACTTACGTTTTGGCTTTGAAGTAACAATGTACATCTACAACCGTTAATTTAAACGGCTGTCATTAAAAAAAGGGGGGGCATTTTTGCCGCCCTTTTTTTTGCCTAAAAAATAAAAACAAACACAAATCATTCACCCTACAAATCTAATTTTTCCGTGCGAATTTCACTCTAATATCGTATCATCCCTATCTTAGACAATCAGATAGACCATATAAATATGAAGATTAGAGTTCTTGGTTCAGGTGCTGGTGGTGGCTTTCCTCAATGGAATTGCAGTTGCCCAAATTGTAAAGCTGTAAGAGCAGGCTCCATTACAGCCAGCACTCGAAACCAGTCGTCAATTGCTGTTTCATCCGATGGTGAACATTGGGTGTTATTTAATGCCTCGCCTGATGTACGCGCGCAACTGGAAAACTTTCCTGAAATCCACCCAAAAAACAAAGTAAGAGGCACGGGTATAGAGGCCATTGTGATTATTGACTCTCAAATTGATCATGTCACTGGCTTACTTATTCTACGTGAAGGCGACCCTCTCGATATTTATTGTACAGAGATGGTAAAGCAAGATTTAACCACTGGCTTCCCTATTTTTAATATTCTGGAACATTTTTGCGGCGTCAATGACCATCCCATCCCTTTAAATGGTGACTCTTTTACCATCCCTAATATTGATGATCTTGAGTTCACTGCATTGCCGCTCAAAAGTAAGGCACCTCCCTATTCACCTCACCGCAATGATCCACATGAAGGTGATAATATCGGCATAATCATTCGCCAAATTTCGACGGGAAAAACCACTTTTTATGCACCAGGCCTAGGTATCATAGAGCCGCATGTAGAAAATGCAATGATGGAAGCTGACTGCGTGATGGTTGATGGTACTTTTTGGACAAATGATGAGCTAGCCTCTGTTGGCCGCCCTCTATTAGCTAGATCAATTGGTCACATCCCTCAATCGGGTGAAGATGGCATGATAGAAGTTTTAAATGGGATGGATAAACCGCGTAAAATTTTGATCCACATCAATAATACCAACCCCATTTTAGACGAGGATTCTGAACAGCGTAAAATACTAGAAGCCTCAGGTATTGAAGTGTCTTACGATAATATGGAAGTTAATATATAAACAGCTGTAGAGCCGGTTTTACTCCGCTCTCTTTGATAAATAGCGAACTAACGTTCGCTCTACACAGATAGGTAAATAAATGGGTTGTTGTTCTAATAAAGCTTGGACTAGAGAAGAGTTTGAAGCCAAATTGCGTGGTATGGAAAACAAATACCATATTCATCACCCCATGCATACACTGATGAATGCGGGCAAGCTCAACCAAAAGCAATTACAAGGTTGGGTTGCCAACAGGTTTTATTACCAGATCATGATCCCAATTAAAGATGCTAATATTTTAGCTAACTGCCCTGATCGTGAAACACGCGCCATGTGGACACAACGCATTCTTGACCATGATGGTCACCCTGGTGACCCTGGTGGTATTGAAGCATGGGTGCAATTAGGTATTGCTGTGGGCATGACGCGTGAAGAAGTGACTTCATTAGAGCATGTGTTACCTGCTGTTAAATTTGCTGTTGATGCCTATGTCAACTTTGCCAGAAGATCAGAGTGGCATGAAGCTGCAAGCTCATCATTAACAGAAATGTTTGCACCTAAGATTCATAAACAACGTCTAGACAACTGGCCTGAACTGTACCCTTGGATCGAGAAGGAAGGTTATATTTATTTCAAAAAACGCCTTTCTGAAGCGCGTCGAGATGTTGAGCATGGCCTGGAAATCACTTTAGACTGGTATAAAACACGCGAACAGCAGGATCGTATGGTTGAAATCCTACAGTTTAAGTTAGATGTTTTATGGTCTATGGCGGATGCTATGTATATGGCTTATGTGAATGATATGCCTCCTTACTTTAATGTTGAAAAATAAGTAACCATTCATTATATTTAGGGCGTAGGCTTTAGCCTGCTTTTTTGTCGTCAATAATGCAGGCTAAAGCCAGCGCCCTAGTTTAAAAATTCTTTCTTCTAGCTGTCGGATTGCGCTACCGCTTATCCAACCTACATAAAAACATGACTATAAACCCAGATTTAACGATTAACTTCTCCTCAACGCATCGCTTACAATGGGAAGAAGCCCAACAAAAAGATGTTATCCTATATCCTGAAGGCATGGTAGAACTTAACCAAAGTTCAGCTGAAATATTAAAACTATGCGATGGTTCACGCACACTTGATCAACTGGTCACAGATTTGGAAGTAAAATTTGCTACCAGTGGTTTAAAAAATGATATTAGTAGTTTTCTTGAGGACGCATTAAAAAATGGCTGGATCCAACAACCTTAAAATCACCCCT
>JALSLS010000150.1 GCA_026988195.1 Methylomonas sp. | reverse complement strand
TATTCTAAACAAAGGAAGCCAACAAAAAGCGAACAAGTAGATTACAATTTTGTTATTTAGCTGATGGTTTGGAGGGAAAACGTAAAATAACGGTGCTGCCTTGCCCTATTTTACTTTTAATGGTGACAGTGCCTTTATGTAATTGCATAATTGATTTAACCAGCGATAAGCCCAAGCCTGTCCCTTGTGTATTTTTAACGCGAGCTTTATCTGCTCTATAGAAGCGGTCAAATATTTTAGGTAATTCGTCAGCATCAATTCCGATACCATTATCACAAACATGAACTTCAGTATAATTTTTAGAGGCTATGGCTCGGATTTTAATTTCGCCTCCTATCTCGGTATAACTAATCGAATTAGCAATCAGATTATTTAATGCTCTGCGTAATAACAGTGAATCAGCAAAAACTTTAGCGCGACCAATAACTTGAACCCCTATGTTTTTATCAGCGGCTAAGCTTTCATAAAATGCAATGATTGTTGTCAATTCATCTTCAAGGTCTAAAGCTGTACAATCTATGGTGGTTTCCGGTGATTCAGCTCTGGATAAAAATAACAGCTCTTCAATCATGCGATTGAGTTGGTTAAATTCTTCCATATTGGATTCCAGTATTTTCTGGTAGTCTGAAACTGATCGTTGCCTAGAAAGTGCAATTTCTGTTTCCCCCATCAGGGTATTAACTGGAGTTCTTAATTCATGCGCTAAATCCGCTGAAAATTGTGACAACCTAGCAAATGATTCATCCAGTCTATTCAGCATGGCATCAAAAGCTGCGGCAAGTAGCGCGAGTTCTTTTGGCCATTTTTCAGAAGAAATAGTCTCATGTAAATGATTTATACTGATAGTGTGTACAGCCTGAGTGATTTTATGTAAAGGTCTCAAGCCTCTTCTGGTAATCCACAAACCAGAAATTGCTGAAAAACAAACGCCTATGAACAAGACTAATCCCAACATTTTTTGATATTGCAACAGTAAAAATTCATCTTGGGTCACATTCAGTGCCGCTTGAACTTGCCAGTAGTTGTTTATGCCACCACTTTTAGGCAGGTACTGAGTAATTAATAAAAATATTCGCTTATCTTCAGTACGAATTTTTACTTCAGGTTCTAATAGTTTGTCGTGGTCAAATTCTGGAAAAGCCTTCATGGGAAATAATGACGACATGTTTTTGGTTTCAGCCAGTATTTGATGTTGTGAATTTAGTACGCGTAAATAAGAATAGTGTGCAGAAGAAGGGTGAAATGATGCGGTATGGACTTCACTAGCGTATTTTGACTCTTCGCCGACTAATTCTTTTAATAAAGTTCGATCTAGTGGTGATTGTCGTAAAACTTTATGCAGTCCCGTTAATTCAGAGAATAGTAATTCCTCGTGTTCATGATCAATATTACTGAGTAATGTCCAGTAAAGAAAACCACATGCCAGTAACAGGCTTGTGCTTGCTGTTATGACATAAAGCGTGATTAATTTACCGGCTAAAGACCATTGCATTGTGGTTTTAGCGTTTTTCAAAAACATAACCAACGCCCCGAATGGTATGGATTAACTTATGTTCAAAATCATCATCGACTTTAGCTCGTAGCCGCCTAATAGCGACACCAACCACATTGGTATCACTGTTAAAATTAATTTCCCAAACTTGTTCGGCAATAAAAGTACGCGACAAAACCTGGCCTTGTCTTCTGGACATTAATAATAATAACTGAAATTCCTTAGGGGTTAAGTCAATCCGAATTCCATTGCGTTTGACTTGATGTTTTATGGCATCAATTTCTAAGTCAACAATGTGGATAATATTTATTTCACGTACCGGACCTCTTCGAAGAATAGAGCGAATACGTGCTAATAATTCAGAAAATGCAAAAGGTTTAACCAGATAATCATCTGCTCCCAGTTCCAGCCCCTTTACCTTGTCTTCAATGCGGTCTCTTGCCGTTAATAACAAAACGGAAGTTTGTTTTTTTGCCTGCCGTAAATCTGCAAGAATAGACCAGCCATCTTTCCCTGGTAGCATCACATCCAGAATAATCAAGTCATAATGAATATGGTCTATGTTATGCTGGCCGTCCATGCCATTAATGGCAATATCGACTACAAAGCCTTCCTCAGTGAGGCCTTTAGCCAAAAATGAAGCTGTTTTGTGTTGATCTTCAATAATTAAAATATGCATCAATATAATCCAGTATTAGTCATCAATGCGTTTACAAAGAAAGAATTAGTCAAGGTATCTTTATCTTGCATTAGCTTGTCCGTTCCTTTGATATATGTGCAAAAGATTCTCTCGCATCAAGTTCCCGTGTTCCATTACCCGTCCGTAAATAATACTTAGATACATTGCCTGTATTGTAATAAACCGGTGTTACAGAGGCTTCTATAAACATACGACAAACATCTTTTCCTTTAACTTGATGGAAAACACAGTGTACTAGAGAACAAACATCACCTCCCAACCCTGTTTTGATTAAGTCCATAAGACACAGTTCGAAGCCATCACGATTTTTATGTCTTAAGGTCTGATAGTCATTTTCCAAACCAACGACCTGGCCGTCATCATTTATACCAATAAGTAGATTTCCACCTTTGTGATTCATGAATCCAGCAATACTTTTAGTGATAACCGATTCAAGCACTTTATTAGTTCTTTGTTGCTTAAAATCCCAGCGAATTGATGACTTAAATTCAAGTCGTTCATTTTCATTACTTTTAATCAACGAAGGTAAGTCTTCTGCAAGCTCTTTTTCCAGCTGGTGCACTCTTTGATGAGACCTCACTAGAGATAAATGATAAAGGGCAAACACAAAACCAATACAACCACCAATCATTGCAAAAACCAGACTCATTGTTATCATTTCTGAACGAAAGGAGTCACTAAACCGATCAATAAGAAAAGCCCCTATACTTTTATAACCACTCAGCTGAAGGTTTTCATTAAATTCGAACCAATAAACCGCTTTAGTAATAGGGTGTAGCAAGATAACGCTGATAAATGCGCCGATTAAAACGTGTGTCACAATCACGCGTACTCTAGTAGATAAAAACATAAACTCTCGATTGAATGGTTTGAATAAGCAGTATGTGTAAATTAACGGAATGTACCATTGCCTATTTCTGTAAAAATTCTTTTTGCTATCACGTTCATTTGAAATTGCATGTCTTATAATTTAGATCAGTATATTTTTGTTATTCGCCGAATATACTTCGCGCGGTCACGGATGCGGAATTTATAAGCTGCTGATTTTTGTCGATAGCAAGGTACTGAAACAGGCGCATAGCAAGCTACGCAACTGTTTCAGTACCGTAGCTATTGGCAAAAACTCAGCGGTTAGAAATCCGCAGTCGTGACCGCGCGAAGTATAGTTATAGGTTTTTTGAAAAT
>JALSLS010000149.1 GCA_026988195.1 Methylomonas sp. | reverse complement strand
AAAATAAAAGCCCTCAAACAATTTATTTAAAAGATTACACTGTTCCTGATTACTTGATTCAAAGTGTTGAGTTAACCGTTATTTTGGATGAACTGGAAACGCGTGTAGTTTCAAAATTGACCCTACAACGTAACCCTGCAAGCCAAGTAGAAAATGGCGCATTGGTTTTACAGGGTGAGGGATTGGAGCTGCTTAGTGTCGCAATGGACGGCGCAGCTTTAACTAAGGCTGAATATGAAAAAGATGCCGTTTCTTTATCTATTGCTAAAGTACCTCAAGATGCCCCCTTTATTCTTGCCATAGAAAATACCATTAATCCTAAATCAAATACTTCCCTAGAAGGGTTGTATCTGTCTAGCACTATGCTATGCACTCAATGTGAAGCGGAAGGCTTTAGAAAAATCACTTATTTTCTAGACCGACCCGATGTAATGGTCATGTTTAAAACCACATTAATAGGCGATAAAGACAAGTACCCCGTTTTATTGTCAAATGGTAACAAAGTGGCGGAAGGGGAATTGCAAAATAATAGGCACTGGGTGACTTGGGAAGACCCCTTTAAAAAGCCATGTTATTTATTTGCATTGGTTGCAGGGCAGTTGGAATGTATTGAAGATACTTATACCACCATGAGTGGGCGAGAGATTAGCCTGCAAATTTTCGTTGAATCACATGATGTCGATAAATGTGACCATGCCATGCAATCGCTTAAAAACTCAATGCAATGGGATGAGCAGGCTTATGGGCGCGAATATGATTTAGACCTGTATATGATTGTTGCTGTAGGTCATTTTAATATGGGGGCAATGGAGAATAAAGGGCTTAATGTCTTTAATACCAAGTTTGTATTAGCGCGACCTGATACGGCGACAGATAATGATTATGAGCATATTGAAGGAGTGATAGGGCATGAATATTTTCATAACTGGACGGGTAATAGAATTACTTGTCGGGATTGGTTTCAATTAAGTTTAAAAGAAGGCTTTACGGTTTTTCGTGATCAACAGTTTACGGGGGATCAAACCTCTAAGGCGGTAAAACGGATAGAAGACGTTAAACTGCTACGGGTTAGGCAATTTGCAGAAGATGCAGGGCCATTATCACACCCTATTCGTCCAGAAGCATATATAGAAATTAATAACTTTTACACGCTAACGGTTTATGAAAAAGGTGCGGAAGTGGTTCGTATGATTCATACCTTGCTGGGTGAAGAGGGCTTTAGAAAAGGCAGTGATCTATATTTTCAACGACATGATGGACAAGCGGTTACCTGTGAAGATTTTGTTAATGCCATGGAATCAGCTTCTGGTATAGATTTAGGATTGTTTAGGCGCTGGTATTCACAAGCGGGAACCCCCGTTCTTAAAGCAACAGAAAATTATAATGAACAAGAAAAAAGATTAACCTTAACGCTTGAACAAAGTTGTGCAGCAACACCAGGGCAAGCGACTAAAGATCCATTACATATCCCCGTTAAATTAGGTTTGTTGGCCGCAGACGGGCAGCCTGCAACCATTCGTATTGATGGCTGTGTCACTGATGAAGTGATTTTAGAGTTAATAAAACAAAAGCAAACTTTTGTTTTTGAACAGTTAGATAAAAAACCAGTGGTTTCATTACTAAGAGGTTTTTCAGCTCCCGTGGTGGTTAATAAGGAACAAAGCCTAGAAGAACTAGCCTTTTTATTAAGTCATGATACCGATACCTTTAATCGCTGGGATGCGGGTCAGAAAATGAGCGCCCAAGTTATTTTTGGCTTAATTGCTGATATTCAGCAAGGGCAGACCTTAGAGCTTAACTCTCTGTTGGTTGATGCCTATGCCAGTGTTATACAGCAGGACTGGGATGATTTATCTTATTTTTCATTGCTATTGGGCTTGCCAGCAGAAAATTACTTAGCAGGGCAAATGGATGTGGTCGATGTAGAGGCCATTCATCAGGCACGAGAGTTTGTTAAGAAGACACTGGCAAAGCAATTACAAAGTCAATTTTCTGAGCTATATCAGCGCTATCATAAAGATGAGTCAGGGAAATTTGATGTGGGTGCTGTTGGGCGCAGGCGCATTAAAAATGTTTGTTTAGGATATTTGATGACACTGGAAACCACAGAAAGTTATCAGCTTGCCGAACATCAATTTAGTTCAGCCGCTAATATGACCGATCAAATGGCCGCATTAAGCGTGATTGTTGAAAGTAATAACCCTGCTAAAGCTCAATGCCTAGAAAGTTTTTACCAACAATGGCAGGATGAAGCCTTAGTGATTGATAAATGGTTTACCTTACAAGCCTGTAGCAGTGCTGACGATACCTTTACTACCGTAACCAGTTTATTAAAACATTCAGCCTTTGAGTTAACCAATCCAAATCGAGTGCGTTCATTAGTCGGTGCTTTTAGTCAGGCTAATCAATTACATTTCAATGCAGGCAGTGGACAGGGTTATCAATTTTTAGCGGATCAAGTGATTGCACTCAATAGTATTAACCCTCAAGTAGCTTCCAGAATGGTAGCAGCGCTAACGCAATGGAAACGATTTGATAAAAAAAGACAGGACTTAATAAAAAGGCAGTTAGAACGTATTATTAATACTGCCGATATTTCAAAAGATGTCTATGAAATTGCCAGTAAAAGTTTGCTTTGAATTTAAGGGACGTGTATGGAATAACTTCCCGAAATTATAACGTAGGATTTTTGTTTCAGATAGAATGATCTCATGAGGCGCATAGCAAGCACTCCCAATAATTTTTTTACACCATGAAACATTCATGAGAAGGTTGAAACTTTATAGCGCTCCAAGTTTGCGCTCTCAAATTTTGTTCAGCACATAAAGGCTGTAAAGTTATACTTCGCGCGGTCACGGATGCGGAATTTATAAGCTGCTGATTTTTGTCGATAGCAAGGCGCTGAAACAGGCGCATAGCAAGCTACGCAACTGTTTCAGCAACGCAGCTATTGACAAAAACTCAGCGGTTAGAAAACCGCAGTCGTGACCGCGCGAAGTATACGTACCCTCGCCACATGATTTGATGACCGGGAGGTGGGTTTTTTTCCGGATCAGGCGTCGTCCAATTCTTGCTACCAATTTTACAGCTTCGCCTTGTAAAAAAGTTGGTTTAACCTGACTCACTTTGAAAAGTGAGTGGATAAAAAATTCAAAATTTCCGGTATTGACCTATGTTTTTTGCCTGTCATGGTCGTCGCCTAGTGTAGTTTTTAGCTTACGTATATGCTTGTTTAACAAAGAGAAATACAGGGGTTTTGCCCGGCACGGCGAAACCGTGCAGTATTAAATACACCTATAAATCAATAGCATAATTAAATTGCTGGACAAAACCCTCTTTTCCAGATATACTCCATCCTGAAATTTTGTGTCTAGAGAAACTTTAAATTGA
>JALSLS010000148.1 GCA_026988195.1 Methylomonas sp. | reverse complement strand
TGAAACAGGTTCTCACTGCTTTGCCCTATGCTGAATCAGTGGAAGATATTGAGGCTTTGTTGCCTTGGAATATTCAAAACAACAAATCGGCCAAGTAACGCAAGTACGTGCTTCAATAAGCGCTTACGGTGTATTTCTTTTACATGATTGTACTGATGGGATTGAAAGAGTTTTTTCACATGGTGGGGATGCTTTGAATAATGGCTTTGCTCATGATGCCTTTGATTGCTACAGAATATTAGAATGTGGCAGGGATATGGGGAAGGCTCTTAATTGGAGTTCCGAAATCACTAAGCATAATCAACGGCTGTATATGAAAGACAAAGCACAGCAAAAGAAAAAGCAATCAACACCAGTGGCGGGAGAATCGAAAGATGTATAAAAATAACAATACCCAGACAGAAGATCCTGAGCCTGAACCCATAAACGAAAGCACATTACCTGATGGAACAGGTTTGGAAAATTCACATGTTGAAATCCTAAAGGGTATGAATAAAAACTATACGCATGTTTCTTTAGGGGGTAAGAACGTTGTCATTGGCCAGAAAACCTGCCCGGTTCAGGGGATCGTTGACACTTTTGAAAGTCCACCAGAATTTAAAGGTAATTTCTGGCATAAGCCTTATGTAGGAAAGGGTAAGCAGAAAAACCAAGGGGCTGCTTGGCTTCAATGGCCTGGAAAAAACTATATGCCTAATGGGGCTGGGTTTTACCCCAATATAAAAAAATGTCCAAAAGGGGTGTTTAATTTTTATCGTGGCTTTCGAGTAAACCCAATTAAAGGTGATTGCACGCTTTACCTAGATCATCTTTTAAAAGTTATTTGTGATGGTGATGAAGTCTCATATAAATACTTGATTGGATTTTTTGCTCATATGGTTCAACAACCAGATGTTAAGCCAAGTGTTGCCATAGTTGTTAAGTCAGTTGAAGGTACGGGCAAAGGAACAATGATGAGCCCAATGTTAAATATGCTTGGATCTCATAGCATTCAAACCAATGGAGCCTATGCAATTGCGGGTAGGTTTAATAGTTCTATGGCCAATAAATTACTGGCATTTTGTGATGAAGTGGAGATGATCGATAAATATCTATCAGATAGGATCAAAGCACTTATTTCAGAAACTACAGTAAACCTTGAGCGAAAAGGACTTGAAATTGAACCACTACCAAACTATTGCAGGTTCGTATTTGCCAGTAATCATACTCGGGTAATTAATGCCGGAATAAGAGAACGGCGTTATTTAGTGCTGGAGCCTTCTGCAGACAAAGCACAAAATTCTGATTATTTTGAAAAGTTATGGGGATGGGTAAGTAATGGAGGTTCTTCTAAATTACTTCACTACTTGATGAATGTCGATATATCAGAATTTAACCCTTATAAATGCCCTCAAACCAAGGCTTTGATCGCTGAAAAGTTAGACAATCTAAGTGGTATTAATCGGTTTTTTTATAATGAGATAGTGAGTACAAAACCATTTGGTGGAAAAGACAAAATTACTGCACATGAATTAGTTGATGACTTTATCAGTTGGGGTAAAGAAGATGACATTAAGATCAATAAGGCTGCCGCTAGATCCTCAACAGGAAAGATGATGGCTGCGTTGAATATTGATGTTCATGGGCGTTCTGATAGAGGAGGTGGTAAATATTATGACCTTCCTTATAAGGATCAGATGGTACAGCTTTTTGCTGATTTCTTGAATATTCCTGTGAACGAACTGGAGCTGTAAAAGTGCTTAACCAAGCTGGGGGCTGTACCACCTGTACCACCTTGTCTTACACCACGAATATCAAGGGCTTTAACTGGTACAGCAATATATATACTACCTATACCATTGAAATACCACCTATACCAAAATGAAGCTTTATAAGTAAATATGATGGGGAAAAACAGCAAATACCTACACCACTAAAAAAAAGTAGCTGTACCACCCTTAGGCCATGAATGGCAAGGTGTGTAGAGAGTGGTATAGGTGGTATGGCAGAAACAGCGTTTTTCACCCCAGTAATTTTTATAAAAATATAATTCAATAAAATCAGTCGTTTAAGTTTTTTGTTTTTCTGCAAAAGCCTTAAAAATAGGAAAATAGCAAATAGCTGTACCACCCCCCAGACTGGTTAAAAAGATTTAGGATGAAACATGAAAACAAAAACGAAGATACAGCGAGCGAGCAAGCAATTTTCTCTTTTAACAGACTTTGGTGTTGGGTTGCCGTATGGAATAAAAATACGCCAGAGGGCAAAAAAAACGAAAGAAGGAAAGCTGCGTTTAATTGAAGCTGAAGAACAATTTGAAGCCGCTTGTGTCTGGCTGGATTCTATTGATAAAACTGAAAAAATAAACACTTCTAATTCCAGCTATTACCTTAAACACTTGGCCGAAAATCGCCAAGGGGTTGGTCATATTAGTAATGGGAGCTTTATCGCTGCAGCTGTTTATTGTGGATTTAAATATAGGACCGGCGGTGGTTATCCAAATCTTGTTTTTAATATGTCCGAGGAGTCAATACATGAAGCGTACTTAGAAAGCCTTAACTATCAAAAATACCCCCACAACCTTCATTTAATCAAGGAAGGACTGATGAATTGAACCGCTCACAATTAATGTAATAAAAATCAATTTTAAAATTTAAAGGAAATATTATGAACAATTTAGAAAAACAGCAGCAAGCCGATAATTTCACCATCTCACTAAATGGGATCACAACCAAGATGGAGCAAAACGAAACAGATATGGCTAATAGCCAACCCATGACCACCCCCCCTTATATTTTAAGGCAAGATATTACCTTGTTAAATCGTAATATAAGCTTGTTTATTGCGACTGAATTTCCAGATCTCACGAAGGATCAGCATGAAGCATTACCTACCACTAATAATGAACAGGAATATGCAATTGCTGGTACCTCTATATCTAGCGTGGATGCCGCAACCCTAAATTATCTAAGGTTTGAGCTAGAGCAGGTTCTTAAACAAACAATAGAGCGCTTCAATCAGCACCTAATAAATTTACGGCCCCATAGCTATCAAAACATACCTCAACCAATTATCTTTTAAAAAACAGGACAAAAAACGATGAGCAAAAACCAAAGAGTGCCGAGAATTAAAAGTATCCTAGCTGATTTTAAAAACTTATTGCTAGGCGTTAAAGGCAAATCATTGACAAGTACCAAGGCAACAGAAGAGCTTGGACATATTGATAAAAAAATACAAGCATACGGAGATGACTTTGGGCATAAGAAAACCTATTTATATACCTTAGTTACTTTTAGCAAGGAAGCTAGAGATATTATTAAATCTGAACTAGGTTAGTGAGCAATATATTTTTAAGTTGATATAAAAACGGGCTGGGGAGCTGGTTTATTTTTTGTGTCCAGATTAAACACAAAATTTTTT
>JALSLS010000147.1 GCA_026988195.1 Methylomonas sp. | reverse complement strand
TTAGCCGAATATTGGCCTGAAGGCGCTCATTATCAAGAACTCATAACCCAACTATTTGGCGATAATATTGAACAACAAGTGCTAATCAACTTAGCCCATGCTGCAAGGATTTACCCCAAACTTTGGCAAGGCATGGAAACAGCAGAACCTTCCAATCTAATTCTTAGCCTAGATGAAGCCTTCGGTTTTTTACAAGAGTCGGCCTGGATTCTTGAAGATGCTGGATTTAGAGTGATTATTCCTGCACGATTAACACCCAAAGGCCGACGACGCGCAAAAATGCGCTTGCGTACGGGTGATAAGAAAAAAGACAGTGCCTCAGCATCAGCAAAATCATATTTGTCATTTGATTCATTAACTCATTACCAGTATGAGTTTTCCATTGGGGATGAAACTGTTTCGCCTGAAGAATGGCAGCAACTTGTCGATATGAAAACACCATTAGTTAATTTTCGGGGTCAGTGGATGCAATTAGACCGTGAAAAAATGCAGGAAATGCTGGCCTTCTGGCAACAACAAAAAGAAACCCCCGAGGCCTTATCAGTACACGAATTATTAAGAAAACTAGCCGAGGAAGGCGATAGTTTAGAAATTGATAATAATGACAGCTTGGCTGATATGTTAACTAAGCTTAACGATAGCAGCCAGTTCTCATTGATAGAAAACCCCTCACGATTAAAAGCACAATTACGTGACTATCAAAAACGCGGAGTATCTTGGTTAAGGTATTTAGAAACTTTGGGATTAAATGGTTGTTTAGCCGATGACATGGGGTTAGGGAAAACCATGCAAGTCATTGCAACGCTAATTTTAGAAAAGCAGGAAAACAAAACCGCGCCCACCTTATTAATAGCACCAACATCTGTCATTGGTAACTGGGAAAAAGAAATCCAAAAGTTTGCACCTCACTTAAAAACCCTTATCCACCATGGTAGTCAACGAGAAAAAGACAGTAAAGCATTTTCTAAACTTTGCTCAGAGCAAGATATGTTAATCACTTCTTATACCTTGGCTCGTAAAGACAATACTCTATTAACATCCATTGATTGGCACCGCGTTGTCTTGGATGAAGCACAAAACATTAAAAACCCAAAATCAGCACAAACCAAAGCCATTCTAAAATTGAAAGCGAATCACCGGTTAGCATTAACCGGTACTCCAGTAGAAAATAGATTGATGGACTTATGGTCCATTTTTAATTTCTTAAATCCAAATTATTTAGGCAAACAAACCCAGTTTAGAAAAACATATGAACTCCCTATACAGCGAGATAACAACCAAATAAAAGCGACCATTTTAAAACAACTAATTCAGCCCTTTATATTACGACGGTTAAAAACCGATAAAAATATCATTAAAGATTTGCCCGATAAAATTGAGAGCAAACAATATTGCAACCTCAGTAAAGAGCAAGCTTCCTTATATCAGGCTGTGGTTAAAGATGTAGAACAACAGTTAGAAGAAAAACAAGGAATTGAACGACAAGGTTTGATGTTATCGACTTTAATGAAACTTAAACAAATCTGCAACCATCCCATGCAGTTTTTACAAGATGGTAGTGCTTTTACTAGCGAGCGCTCACACAAACTAGAACGTATCAGCGATATGTTAGCAGAGGCTATTGACGACGGTGACAGTGTTTTGGTATTCACCCAATTTACAGAAATTGGCGAACAGTTAGTACAGTATTTAAATAAACAGAAACATTATCCTACTCATTATATTCATGGTGGCGTGAGTCGAAAAAAGCGTGAGCAAATGATAGAAGATTTTCAAGACCCAAAGAGTCCACCGTCAATTTTTGTTCTATCGCTTAAAGCAGGCGGTGTAGGTATAACCTTAACCCGCGCCAATCATGTCTTCCACTTTGATCGCTGGTGGAACCCTGCGGTAGAAAACCAGGCAACAGACAGAGCTTTTCGGATTGGTCAGAAAAAGAATGTGTTTGTGCATAAATTTATTACCCTAGGCACCCTAGAAGAACGTATCGACCAAATGATTGAAGACAAACAAAAAATGGCGGATAGCATCGTAGGTAATGATGAAAGCTGGTTAACAAAATTAGATAACCAAGCCTTTAAAGAACTCATTGCCTTAAATAAAAATAGCATTATGGAGAGTTAACAATGAGTACTATGACTAAAACCTGGTGGGGAGAACGCTTACTCGATGCCTTAGAGGATTTTACTGATAGTGGACGATTAGCTAGAGGACGCTCTTATGCTAGTGACCATCGAGTTAAACAGTGGCTGATAAAAAAAGGGGCTGTGCAAGCAAAAATCAGAGGCAACAAGAACCCTTATTTTGGTGTATATACAGAGCCTACCTATAAAACTGAAGTCAAAATGGTTCACCTATCCGAATCTCAATGGAAAAAAATCATTGCCAAGCTCACTCAACGCGCTAGTTTTATCGCTAAACTGTTAGTTAACGAAATCCCAGAAAATATTGAAGGTGTTTTTGCAGAATTTAACACTCATTTATTACCTAACAATTATAAAGACTTTAAGGTCTCGTGTGACTGCCCCGATTATGCTGTTCCCTGTAAACATATTGCTGGCGTTTGTTATCGACTGGCCAGTGAGCTAGATCAGAATCCCTTGCTGTTATTTGAAATGCGAGGACTTTCACCCGAAAAGTTACATCAAGAATTAATTAAATCTCCTTTAGGTAAAATACTAGCCAGTGCTCAAACATCAGAGATAAGTGAATTAATTCCAGTAAAAAGTTTTTATACCCAAACTGAATTAAAAAACATACCAACCAAAATATCTTTAAAACAATTTTGGCATGGGGAGACTCCTATACCTAAAGATTTACCACCGCACCAAGAAGCAAGTATTCCAGCAGTATTAGTTAAAAAAGGAGGAGACTATCCTGCTTTTTGGCAGAAACAAGGCTCATTTATCTCTGTAATGGAAGATTTTTATTTAAGGATGCGAAAAAACAATCAAAAGCAGATATAGTGTAATAAAGCTGAGGGAGCCGTACCACCTGATGGGCTTGTTATCCTATCCAAAATATTCAAAGCTACATTGCAATAATACTTGTTTTTCAGGTTAACAAATATAACCTGATAGCTGCTGTTTTTCAATTGTATTGAGTTAGTTTAAACGTTTGAAACGGGGTTACAAGCCCCATCTCGCATTGGCATTGAAAAACATCATAAACAATTAGCTGTTGAAAATCAGCCAAAAAAAAACCAAACTGTTATCATTCAGCATGAGCAAAATACACCAAATACAGTTCCAGTTTCTCCCCGTGGAAGACCGTCTTGTTTTAAAGATGAGTACAACCGATAAAGAAGAATTTAGCTTTTTACTGACGCGCCGCTTTGTTTCTTTGCTTTACCCCATTTTAACCAATACTTTACACGCGGATAAAAGTGTAAATTTTTATCACGATA
>JALSLS010000146.1 GCA_026988195.1 Methylomonas sp. | reverse complement strand
TGCCATTCAGACTGTGCTGCAGGGACCTCTTCCAGGTACTTTAAAATTCCACCTTGCAAGTGGTAAACATCTTCAAATCCCTGTTCTTTCAAATAAGCAGTCGACTTTTCACAGCGGATACCCCCAGTACAATACATCGCAATTTTTTTGTGTTTAGTCGGGTCTAACTGCTCTCTGGCATACTCTGTAAATTCTCGAAAAGTTGCTGTTTCTGGGTTAACAGCACCTTTAAAAGCACCAATTTTAACTTCGTAATCATTCCTAGTATCAATTAATAATACATCTGGGTCAGCAATCAGAGCATTCCAGTCTTTAGGTTTAACATAAGTACCCACTATATTATTTGGATCAATTCCATTGACCCCCATAGTCACGATTTCTTTCTTTAATTTGACCTTACTGCGGTAAAAGGGCATAGCCTGTTCGTAAGATTCCTTGGTTTCTAAATCTGCAAAGCGCGGATCAGAGCGTAACCAAGCTAATAATGTATCTATTCCTTTACGGCTTCCAGCTATTGTGCCGTTGATACCTTCTTTTGCTAACAGCAAAGTACCTTTAACATGCTGTTCTTCCATCAGCTTTAAAAGAGGTTTCTTGAGTGCTACATAGTCGTCAAGGGTGACGAATTTGTACAGCGCCGATACTACAATATCTGTCATATTACACCTGTAATGCGAACCGGAACGTAAATCCGGTGCAATTATAAAAGCGCATATTCTACCGTAATTCTGGTGTTTTTAAGAGAAAACTATTTTGAAACAGGGGAGGGAGTGGTTACAATTGTGCCTGTATCGTTATTTGTTTTAAGGCCTATTTTTGCAAGTGATGCCTTTACACTTTTATCTTTAAGTAATTCCATAAAGACTTGTACTGACTTTTTTTGTAATTTTGATTTTGCAACCATAAAATCATAACATTCATCTTGAATGGGAAGAAAGCCGGTATCTTTTTCAGTTAATGATTGAATTGCAACTCCCCAGTCTGCTCTTTTTTGCTGAATTGCGGCAAAAACAGCGCGGTGATTACTGGTCTGGACAAGGTAGCCATCAGGGCGGTAGTCTTCTAGCAATTGGTCAATTAAAATGCGAGTTCCACTGCCTAAATTACGGTTAATCATCAGGCATGACGGGTCTTTTTTAATATTGTCGATAGCTTCTTTTGCGGTATTTTTATCAAAGCGAGGGTCATCTTTTCTGAAGATTACACCTTGTTTGCGGCGATAGCCTGTAATTAAACGTAAATTATCGTTGATGCAGTGGTGGTTATAAGAGTTGCTATCTGGGTTGAAAATATGGAGCCCAGCAATGTCACATTGCCCACTTTTTAATGCATTAAGGCCTGCTATCGAACCGACGGATATAAACCGAACTTGAATTCCTGTTCTTTTTAATAAACTTATTATTATATCTAGCCCTAGACAATGGCTGCCAATAATAACCAGTTCTGCTGGTTTTGCATCACGACTAATAAGCTGTACCTCTACTTGGCTTCCTGATTCTAGTAGTTCGGTGTGCTGATCTATACGTACAAAGCCATCAGCATGGCTAAAGGTGGTTACGCTACCTGAGCCTTTGCCAATAGGATATGCGATATATTGGAGTGTTTTGGAGTCTGTATTTTGTTGGGTGTTATCAAGCAATCTAACCAAGAGAAACTCTGATCGGCCAATTTCGGAATTGATTCTAACGGAAAGTTCGGCTTTTACTATACTTTGACTAGCAGGTGATAGCCCAGCTAATCGCCGAATAGCGGGGGCTACAAATTCATGGAAAGTAAAAATAGCTGAAGTAGGGAATCCAGGTAAAACGATAACAGGTTTTCCCTGGCTTGCTGCTAGGCAGATAGGCTTGCCTGGCTTTAAGGCAACGCCATGCACAATGACACCTGGATCTTCTAATTCGTATACAGCTTGATAGGATAAGTCGCCTTCACCTTTACTGGTACCACCTGACAGTAACACCATATCGGCTGTTGCTAAGGCTTGTTTTACTTTGTCTCTTAGTTGGGGAAGATCGTCTGAGGCAATACCCAATTCAAGCGTTTCACCACCTAATTCTTTAACGGCATCTGCAATGATACGAGCATTTGAATCAAATACTTTCCCTGGGATCATGGTTTGGCCAGGAGCAATTATTTCATTTCCTGTAGAAATAATTGCAACTTTTGGGCGTTTCCATACTTGAATTTTGGTTTCACCAATAGCGGCTAGTATGCCTGTTTCTCGGCTGGTTAATAAATCACCCTGATAGAGGATAGATTGTCCGCTGGAGACATCAGTTCCAGTAAAGGCTATACCTGACCCGGGGCTTACAGCTTTTAAAATAACGAGTTTATTATCTCTAATATCGGTGTGCTCAACCATAACAATGGCATCAGCCCCTCGTGGAAGCATGCCGCCTGTTGCTATGGTCATGGCAGTGCCTGGGCTGACGTCCTGTGTTGGAATTGCACCCGCAGCGATTGATTGGTTGATTAATCGCAAATGAACAGGGGAGTGTTCTTCTGCACCCACTGTATCAGAAGCTTTTACGGCAAAACCATCTAGGTTAGAGCGATCAAAGGAGGGTACATTGACTTTGGCGGTGACATCTTGCGATAAAGTGCGTCCTAATGCTTGGTTTAAATCAATAATCTCTTCCGATGGTGTTAGTAAAACTGCTGATTCAAAGCGAGTTTTTGCTAAATCGGGACTAATAACGTCTAGAAATTGTTTTTGTTGAGCCATCGTAGGTTGTTATATTGATTGGTGAAATGTAAGAGTACGGTTTTTGAGTTTTATTTAATCATAAAGAAAAACTTCAACTTCTGTATCTACAGAATATCCTTCACTATTTGCAGGAACAATGACAAATCCATCTGCTTGTGTTGTTGAAGTTAGTATGGCTGCTCCGCTAATTGCAATAGGTTCAATAGTCTCATCAGCAGAGATACAAATACGAGCATAATCGGTTCTACCTAACATTGAGGTAATTTTTTGTTTTAATTTTTTGCGAGTTGATCGGTAGGGACTGTTATGTTTATGGCCTGAGTGACGCCGAATAAACCGGCCGGCAAAAAAGTCATAGGCACATAAACAAGCAACTGGGTTTCCTGGAAGCAGGAATATATATTTATTATCAAGTACGCCCATACCTGTCGATCTGCTAGGACGCATGGCTGCACCATGAAATTTTAGCTGTCCTAGTTTTGATAGTAATAACGGGACTAAGTCTTCCTCTCCAACACTGGTTCCTCCAGTGATCAATAAAACATCATAATTATCAGTCAGCAACACTTGTTCAATTGCATCAGGGTCATCAGCGACAATGCTAGAATTTATAATGACCGCACCATCTCTACTACTTAATGCTTCTAGCATAGGGCCATTAGAATTGGTGATTTTATATCCCTGAGGTTGGATGCCAACAGGTAGGATTTC
>JALSLS010000145.1 GCA_026988195.1 Methylomonas sp. | reverse complement strand
CAGAGCCGGCAATAAGTAAACATATCGCTGCTTTTTTAAAGATCCATACTGATGCTGCGGCTGAAGCTCTAGGTAATGCTGGTAGAGTACCTGATGGTATTTTGTTAAATGGGGGGGTGTTTCGCAGTCAGCCAATAACACAAAGGACAATTCAGTTAATTAATACTTGGGGCGGCCAGCAAGCTGTATTATTAGAAAATCAGCACCCAGAATTATCTGTTGCTTTTGGTGCAGTAAGTTATGCGATTGCTCGTCGTGATAAAAAATTAAAAATAGGCGGGGGATCTGCGCGTAGTTATTTCTTATTAGTCGATACAGATAATATAGATGAGCAACAAAAAGGAATTTGTTTACTGCCTAGAGGCAGTGAAGAAGGCGTGGAGGTTATGTTAAAAGAACAGCAATTTGCCTTACGAATAGGTCAGCCTGTCCGGTTTCATTTAGCCTCGACAACCGGAGATACAAAATACCAGCCTGGTCAGTTGGTAGAAATAACTGATGATCGGTTTAACTCTTTGCCTCCTCTAGCGGTGGCTTTTGAAGGTGAAGATAAAGGTGAAATTAAAGTACAACTTGCAGTCACTCAAACTGAGGTGGGAACCTTAAAAATTCAGTGTGTTTCTATTGCAGATACTAAACAACGGTTTGATGTTGAGTTTCAAATAAGAAGAAAAGGATCTGCAAGTTTACTGGCTAGCTCTGAATTACCAGCCAATTTTAATCAGGCAGTAGAAAAAATACAGGCTATTTTTGGTTCAAAATCAAAAAAAATTGACCCTAAAGCCGTTAAAAGTCTACGGGCTGATTTAGAAAAGATTTTAGGCATAGCAAGAGTAGATTGGGAAACCCCTTTATTAAGAGCTTTATTGACAACTTTGTTAGAAAGTATCAAGTCACGCCGTCGATCAGAAAACCATGAGCGCGTTTGGTTAAGTTTAGTGGGTTTCTGTTTACGTCCAGGGTTTGGTTATCCTTTAGATGATTGGCGCGTTGAACAGCTTTGGAAAACCTATAGTCATAGTATACAGTTCGTTAATGAAAGACAGAATTGGACTGAATGGTGGACACTCTGGCGGCGGATTTCTGGTGGTTTGAGTGAGGAAGCACAGGAACAAGTTTTTAAAGATATTTCTAAGTATTTAAACCCAGCTGCCGCTAGACAAGCCGGTGTAGCCAAGCAAGTTAAAATGCGCGGCTATGATGATATGGTGCGTCTTGCGGGTGTATTGGAGCGACTGTCAATTGATAAGAAAGTTGTGCTGTGTGAGTGGTTGTTAAAAAGATTGCAGAAACCTAGCGAATCAAACCAAACATGGTGGGCTGTAGGCCGTATTGCATCAAGAGTACCTTTCCATGGTAGCAGTCATAATGTGATTCCTGCGGATACAGTCAAGATATGGTTAAAGCAAATTCTAGCGGTAGATTGGAAGAAAAAACCACAAGCAGGCTTTGCGGCAACCTTAATTGCGCGTATAAGTGGGGATAGAGCAAGGGATCTTGATGAGTCTATTAGGTTAGAAGTCATCAATAAATTAAGGCTGAGTAAATCACCTGAGTCATGGATTGAAATGGTTGAGTCTTATAAGCAGCTCGATGAGTCTGAGGTAAAACAAATGTTTGGAGAAGCTTTACCGCCAGGGTTGAAGTTAATTTCCTAAGGGCTGTAGCAATGTTATAAAAAACGTAGAGGTGTAAACCTTGATTCCACTTTGTTACATCAAGGCTACAAAAGTATAATTTAATGGCAATGAAGGTGAACCTGGTTTAGTTATTCTTGAACAGACTTGAATTACCCTCTTAAAGCGGAACATATCTTTATGTGAAAAAGTAGGGTGGGCAATCTTTTCTGCCCACCATCAATGCCGCAACAGGGTGGGCAGATAATTATATTTCCAGTGAGTGATTTCGGTTGAATTCTAAAACTCAAAATGCTTATGATGATAAGCAATCCAGAGAAAAGTATTGTGTTGATTGGTTAAAAAAACAGAAAAAACAGGTGCAGTATTTAATTAACTTTACTGCAATGATTGGGATTATTCATGGCGTTTTGATTATTATTCAAGCGGCTTTATTTGCTCATATTCTGCACCAATTAGTTATCTTACAACAATCATTACATGTGTTAATCAGTGATTTTATTTTGCTGTTTTTTATTTTTATTTTAAGAAGTGTATGCAGTTATTATTTTCCTGTTATTGGCTTTAAAACTGCTGAAGTTGTTAAACAGTCAATACGAGAACAACTGCTCAATAAAATTGAACAGCTTGGTTCTACATTTGTTAAGCAGCATCAGAGTGGGGTAATAGCGGCAACAACCTTAGAACATACCGAAGCTCTCGAAAATTACTTTGTAAGATACCTGCCTCAGCAAATCATTGTTTCAGTTTTACCGCTCATCATGATCGCTGTCGTTATGCCTGTTAACTGGGTTGTTGGCGTTATTTTTTTAGTCACGGGCCCATTAATTCCACTCTTTATGGCACTCGTTGGTATGGGGGCTGCAGCAGCCAATCGTCATCAGTTTTTGGCTATGGCTAAGATGAATGGTTATTTTTTAGATCGACTGCAGGGCTTAAAAACGCTGAAGTTATTTGGGCAGGCAGAAGCAGAATTAACCACCATAAAACATGTTTCCTCAGATTTTCGTGAAAGGACGATGGAGGTATTACGTATTGCTTTTCTTTCATCTGCAGTTTTAGAGTTTTTCAGTGCAGTTGCAGTTGCCTTAGTGGCTGTTTATGTCGGCTTGGGTTTATTAGGGTTGGTTCATTTTGGTCCAGCGCAAGATATTAGCTTACAAGAAGCTTTGTTTGTTTTGTTATTGGCTCCTGATTTTTTTAATCCACTAAAACAGTTGTCAGTTTATTATCATGATAAAGCAGCGGCAGTTGGGGGTGCTGACAATATATTGCAGGTTTTAGAGCGCTCATCTGATAGCACATTAAATCACCTTGTAGATTTAGAAATAGCCCAAACAGCTTTCGCCATTGAGTTAAAAAATGTATCAAAGGTGTATCAAAAAAATAACATCCTTAATTCACTTTCTATACAAATAAAGACCGGGGAGAAAATAGCATTAATTGGTGAGTCGGGGGCGGGTAAGAGTACTGTTTTTAATTTGTTATTAGGCTTTGAACCCGCTTCTAGTGGCTTAGTGCTAATAAAAGGGGAGAAAGCCAATCAGAAAAACACCCTTAAAAACATTGCTTGGGCAGGGCAACACTCTAGCGTATTTTATGCCAGTATTAAGGACAACATTAGTTTATTAAATGATGATTTATCAGAACAACAAATTAATGTAGCAGCAGAACAAGCAGGTGTTACTGATTTTAGCCAATACTTAGAAAAAGGTTTGCTTACCTTGGTGGGTGAAAAAGGCTATGGTTTATCAGGAGGGCAGGTTCAACGAATTGCCTTGGCACGTGCTTTTG